>DSBM01000037.1 GCA_011049425.1 Candidatus Aminicenantes bacterium | reverse complement strand
TCGGCGTCACCTTGACACCCGATTCCGTCCTGTGCTACATTTCATTGTGAACAAAAACATGCCTTTAATTTACTTTCTCATCATTCCGCGGGGACGGTTCAGACCCTGGCGGGCTTATTCAAAGGAGACGCTATGAAACACAGTCAAGCAACCATTGACGGCAACACCGCCGCCGCCCACGTAGCCTACGCATTCAGCGAAGTGGCGGCCATTTACCCCATTACACCTTCTTCGGCCATGGGGGAACTGGCCGATGCCTGGGCCGCTCGTGACCGTTTGAATATCTTTGGCCAGAAGTTGGACGTGATAGAGATGCAGTCCGAAGCCGGCGCCGCCGGTGCCGTTCACGGCTGCCTTTCCGCCGGATCGATGACCACCACGTTTACGGCCTCCCAGGGCCTTCTCTTGATGATTCCCAACATGCACAAAATCGCTGGTGAAATGCTTCCCGCCGTCTTCCATGTCTCCGCCCGTTCCCTGGCCGCGCAATCGCTTTCGATCTTTGGCGACCATTCCGATGTCATGTCCGTGCGCAATACCGGTTGGGGACTCATGGCCGCCGCCTCGGTCCAGGAAGTCATGGACCTGGCCGTTGTTTCCCACCTGGCCACCTTGGAAGCCCGCATACCTTTTGTGAACTTCTTTGACGGTTTCCGCACCTCCAACGAAGTCCAGAAAGTCGAGATGATCGATTACGATAGCATTGCCGCCATGCTGGATATGCGCTACGTAGAGGCTTTCCGGAGCCTGGCGTTGAATCCGGACAAACCCTTCGCAAAAGTCGGTGCCCAGAACCCGGATGCCTATTTTCAAGGGCGTGAAACCGTCAACAACTATTACTTGAAGGTTCCGGAATTGATCCAGAAGTACATGGATCAGCTTGCCGCCAAGGTGGGCCGTCAATACCATCTTTTCGACTACATAGGCGCTGCCGACGCAGAAAGGGTGATTGTCTCCATGGGTTCCAGTTGCGACACTATTGAGGAAACCATTAACTACCTCTGCGCCCGCGGAGAAAAAGTCGGCGCGGTTAAGGTGCGTCTATACCGCCCATTCAGCGTAGACGCCTTTCTCGCCAGCCTGCCGCAGAGCGTGCGGGCCATCGCCGTACTCGACCGCACCAAAGAACCCGGTGCTATCGGCGAGCCCCTTTACCTGGATATCAAAACCGCTTTGTCCGGACGGGACATTTGCATCATCGGCGGCCGCTATGGTCTCAGTTCAAAGGAATTCACGCCCACCATGGTTAAGGCCGTTTTCGACCACCTGGACGGCAAAGCGTTCCACGGGTTCACCGTCGGCATCAACGACGATGTCTCAAACCTCTCAATTCCCCTGGGTTCAGAGATTTCCACTGAACCAGAGGACGTCAAGCGCTGCATCTTCTGGGGCCTGGGTTCTGATGGAACCGTCGGCGCCAACAAGAACTCCATCAAAATCATCGGCGATCATACCGATATGTACGCGCAAGGGTATTTCTCATACGACTCCAAGAAGTCCGGCGGCATCACCATTTCCCATCTGCGGTTCGGGAAAAGTCCCATCCAGTCGCCCTACCTGATCCGCCAGGCCGAATTCATCGCCCTGCATAACCCCGCCTTTATTGGACGCTACGATATCCTGCAAGGCATCACCGAAGGCGGTACCTTCCTGCTCAATTCGGATTGGTCCAATAATGAAGTCTTTTCTCATCTGACACGCGAAATGCAGGAAACCATTATTCAAAAAAAGATCCGCTTCTACAATATCGACGCGTTGAGCATCGCCCGGGAAGTGGGATTGGGCAACCGCATCAACACCGTCATGCAGGCCGCCTTTTTCAAGGTGTCCGGCGTGCTTAAAGAAGAGGAAGCCATTCGCCTGATCAAGGACACCATAAAGAAGTCCTACCAGAAAAAAGGCGAACACATCGTCAAGATGAACTGGGATGCGGTTGATCGCACCAGCGCGGCACTTGAGCGTGTTCCCGTCCCGGAAAGCCTGGACGCGATCAAAGGCAGCCACGAACCAGCGCGCCTGATCGCTGAGGACGCTGCGGATTTCGCCCGAAACGTAATCCGTCCCATCATGCACCTGAAAGGGGATGAAATCCCTGTATCTCAGATGCCCCTCGATGGCAGTGTTCCCACCGGAACCACCCGTTTGGAAAAGCGCGGAATCGCCCCGGAAGTCCCGCGCTGGATTGCCGAAAACTGCATCCAATGCAACATGTGCTCTTTAGTCTGTCCCCATGCGGCCATCCGTGTCAAACAGATTCCGCCTGAGAAACTGGAGTCCGCTCCAAACTCCTTTTCCACGCTGAAGTCCACTACAAAAAACGATCACGATCTGGCATTCAAGGTCCAGGTATACATTGAAGACTGTACCGGTTGCGCCAATTGCATCAACATTTGCCCAGCCAAAGAAAAAGCCCTGGTTTTCAGCCCGATCGAAAGCGAACGTGGGGCTGGCGAGAACCAGAACGAGGCGTTTTTTGAATCCCTGCCGGACAATATTACCGAGGGTGCTCCTGAATCCGGATTCAAGGCGTCCCAGTTCCGCACTCCCCTGTTTGAATTCTCCGGCGCCTGTGCCGGTTGCGGAGAAACTCCCTATGTGAAGCTGTTAACCCAGTTGTTTGGTGAACGCTTGCTGATCGCCAATGCCACGGGATGTTCTTCAATCTACGGCGGCACTTTTCCCACTATCCCCTATACCCAGTCCAAGCGTGGCAAAGGACCGGCCTGGGCCAACTCCCTGTTTGAAGACAACGCCGAATACGGTTTCGGTATGCGCCTGGCGGTCGACGCCAACCGGCGCCAATTGCGCACCAATCTGCAAAAATTCAGCGAATCCAGCGCGGACAAAGATTTGTCCGCCGTCATCCGTGATCTGCTGGACAACTGGAACGACACCGGTGAAGCCGCACAGGAACGGGCCCGAGTTGCCAAAGACCTGCTGGCTTCGGCGCTGGAGGACGCGCCCGCAGAACAGCATGGCATGCTGCACAAGATCATTGAATTAAAAGACTACATGGTCAACCGTTCCGTCTGGTGTCTCGGCGGTGACGGCTGGGCCTACGACATCGGCTATGGCGGTCTGGATCATGTCCTGGCATCCAACCGCAACATCAACGTCCTGGTGCTGGACACTGAGGTTTACTCAAACACCGGCGGGCAGGCATCCAAGGCCACTCCCCTTGCCGCAACGGCCAAGTTCGCCGCCGCGGGAAAGCGTACGGCCAAAAAAGACCTCGGACTGATCAGCATGAGTTACGGCTACATATACGTGGCATCCATTTCACTGGGAGCCAACCCCAATCAGGCGGTCAAGGCTTTCCAGGAAGCGGAAGCCTATAACGGTCCATCCCTGATCATTGCCTATTCGCCCTGCATTGCCCACGGCTTTGATATGAGCCGTACATACGAAGAAGAAAAGAATGCTGTAATCTCTGGATACTGGCCGCTTTTCCGCTACAACCCGGCCCGGGCGAAAGAAGGAAAGAATCCCTTCCTTTATGAGTCCAGGGATCCCAAGATGAACATGATGGACTTCCTGATGAATGAAACCCGCTACAACACGCTGCAACGGCAGTTCCCTGAAATCGCCGACGGTCTGTACCAGCGCGCCGTTGAGTCCAAGCAGGACAAACACGAGTACTTCAAGAAACTCAGCCAGTTATAACCTGCCGTGGGGATGGAGGCGCCGCCTCCATCCCCACCGGTTACGGAGTCCGAACCATGAAACGAGCGCCGAAAGCCTATAAGAATAAGGAATTCCTGCAGTCCCACCATGCCCGTCCCCTGCGCATCCTGGCGGAATACTTGGAGCCGGAGTCCCGTTTTCATGAACTGGGTATCCTGCATTCCGTGGTTTTTTTCGGTTCCGCCCGGGTCAAATCCTCCCGCGAAGGCGGCGGACCGACCGCGCGCTACTACGATGCCGCCGAAGAGCTGGCCTATTTGATCTCGAACTGGGCCAAAGAGCAGGGAAGCATCGGCCGCAGCCTGGCCATCTGTTCCGGCGGCGGTCCGGGCATCATGGAAGCGGCCAACCGCGGCGCCTCTCGAGCCAGTTTCCATTCCATTGGTTTGAATGTCTCTTTGCCCCACGAACAGTTTCCCAACCCGTATATATCACCAGAACTCAATTTCGAATTCCACTACTTCTTTATGCGCAAGTTGTGGTTCCTTTTCCATGCCAAGGCACTGATCTGTTTTCCCGGCGGATTCGGCACCATGGACGAGCTGTTTGAAACCCTCACCCTGGTACAAACACACAAAGTGCACAAACAGAACCTCTCCATCATGCTCTTTGACCGTGAATACTGGCGAAACCTGATCAACTTCGACAAGTTGGTCGACCATGGATTCATCGCCAGGCAAGACTTGGATCTGTTTCATTTCTTTGACTCGCCGGCAACGGGCATGACCTACCTGGAACCCCGCCTGCTGCGGTGCATTGAAGCGTTCAACCAGCAGGAAAATGGTACCCGCAGCCAGACGTTGCAGTACTCCCCCATTCTGCCGCCGGAAGAGGAATAAGCCGCCCGAAAGACCTTGACGCTGACAAGATGATCTGGTAGTATCCTCTTTCCCCGCATGGCCCCTTAGCTCAACTGGCAGAGCATCTGACTCTTAATCAGAGGGTTGAAGGTTCGATTCCTTCAGGGGTCATTTT
>DSBM01000036.1 GCA_011049425.1 Candidatus Aminicenantes bacterium | reverse complement strand
AAGAAACTGGAGGAGATCACCGGCGTTTCCTGCAACCAGGTGCGCCAGGACTTCTTTTACCTGGGAATCTCGATCGGCAAGCAGAAGAAAGGCTACCAGGTCAAGAAACTCTTCGCCGAGTTGCGTCGTGTGCTTTCCATTGACCGCGGTGCCGACGTGGTGGTTGTCGGCGCAGGTCGCTTGGGTTGCGCCCTGGCACAGTACAAGATTTTTAAAGTACGCAACATCAACGTTGTCGCCCTTTTCGATATAGATCCCAACCTGGTGGGACGGGAACTGCAAGCCAAGGACAAGAGTCTTCCCATCAAGCACATGGATGAGCTCGAAAGGTATTTGAAAAAGCATCCGGAGATCAAGATCGCCGTACTTGCCGTTCCGGAAGATGCCGCCCAGCAAACCCTGGATCGGCTGATTGAGCTGGGTTTCCAGGGCATTGTCAATTTCGCCCCCAGAATTCTCAAATTGCCCAAAGGCGCTGAAGATGTACAATTGGTCAACGACTGCATCGGGGCATCCCTGTACAAGATCATCTACCAGATCTACCACCAGGATTCCGAAGAGTAGTGACGACTTTTGTCGCTGACGGTTGAACCATGCCCCTCTTGTACATGCTTCTGTTTTTCATCCTGATCTTGTTTTCCGGTTTTTTCTCTTCCGCGGAAACCGCACTGCTTTCGCTGAATCGCATTCGTCTGGGGTTGAGAGCCCGCCGCGGCAATCGCCGGGCGCGCTTGTTGGAAAACACACTGAAGAACCCGGATGAGTTTTTGTCCACGATTCTGATCGGGAACAACCTGGTCAACATCGCCGCCGCGTCCATTGTCACGCTGGTCTTTTCGCGTTATTTCGTATCTGATGAGCGCCTGACGGTTCTGTTGTCTACGGCTTTCACCACCCTGATCGTCTTGTTGTTCGCCGAAGTGCTGCCCAAGTCCTACGCTTTTCGTCGCAGTGAGCGCCTCTCTTATGCTTACGCCTATCCATTGCGTTTCTTTAAATACCTGTTTTTCCCCCTGGTCCGGGTGACCGCCTGGTTCCAGCGCCTGTTTTTTCGCAACCCGGTTCAAGTGTACGGGTTTACGCCGGGTGAGGTCAAACATTTTCTGGAAACCCAGACCCAGTTGTTTCATCAGAGCCCGGATAACCTGCGCATGATCAAGGAGATTATTGATATCGCCCAGAAAGACATCAAGAGCATCATGACTCCGCGGGTAAACATCCAGGCTCTTGACGAGTCATCCGACTTTGAGGCCCTGAAACGCATGATTGTGGAAAAGCGGGTATCCAAGGTGCCCCTGTACCGGGATAACCTGGACCACATCACCGGTATCGTGCATGCGCGCGACGTTCTGGCGACGGTCATGAACGGCCGCGCCCCGGAGATGCCCCTGAAAACATTGGCCAGAGAGCCTCTCTTCATTTCCGAGTACTCCACCCTCAATTACGTGATTGACCGCATTCGCGAGCGGCGTGTGCAGATGGCGGTGATCCTCGATGAATACGGAATTACCATCGGCATCCTGACATTGAACGACATATTTACGGAAATCCTGGGTGATATGGATATTCCACGCCACCACATCCGGCGCGTGGCCGACGGCATATACCGTGTGCCCGGCAACGTGCCGGTCGAGGAGCTGAACGAGTACCTGGGACTGCAACTGCCTCTGCGCAAGGACTACACGACCATGAATGGATTGTTTATTTTTCACCATGGCCGCATTCCCAAGACCGGCACTTTAATCCGGCTGGGACACGTGCAGTTGCAGGCGTTGCGCATGGGCCGACGCCGGATCAGTGAGATCCGCCTCAGGGTGGAGGTAAAGAGCGGCTGAATCAAACGCTGCCGGGTGAGTGGAAAGGCCCTGTGTCTGCCTTTGCCGATACTATCTTTTGCGCCTTCATTACGGTATAATTGCGAAGAGGCAGGATTCTCCGGCCCGATCGTCCCCATGAGAATATGAGCAAGGAAAACAAAAACGCCCGTGTGATCACGGTCAACCGCAAAGCATTTCACGACTACGAGATACTTTCCAAGCACGAGGCGGGCCTGGTCCTGGTGGGGACGGAAGTCAAGGCCATTCGCGAGGGCCGGGTCAACCTCAAAGATTCCCATGTCGAGATTCGCGCGGGGGAAGCTTTCCTGGTCAACTGCCATATCGGCCCCTATTCCTCGGCCTCCGTCAACAACCATGAACCGGAAAGGCCGCGCAAGTTGCTTTTGCACTCGAGGGAGCTGTACAAGTTCAACCAGCGGGTGACCGTCAAGGGTGTCACCATTGTGCCCCTGCGCATGTACTTCAATGCCGGGGGGCGGGTCAAGCTTGAAGTGGGCCTGGTCAAAGGCCGCCGCAGTTACGACAAGAAGGAAAAGATCAAAGAGCGGGATATCCGTCGCGAAGTGGACCGGGAGCTGAAACACTACAAATGATGCTCCGTCCCCAGAGTTATGAGGCCATCATCCGGGAACCGAAAAATCCCAGCAGTCCGAGTACTACTGACTTGAACACCAGGTAGCCCAGGGCCACGCCGAAACTGCGACGCCGGCTGATTCCCGACCAGGTCGCTACTCCGAGGGCAACGGCAATGATGAACCACAAAGTGAACAGGTCCATCTGTCCCAGGATGGAAACCAATGGGCCCCGCATCCCCGCGAGTTGCGCCCAATTCCCGGGGCTGATCCAGTTGTAAACCGGCCAACCCTGGGTCATGCCCATGGTCAGAAGAATTCGCGGCACCACGGTACCGATCAGGGCTGCGTTGAGGGTGAGTGAAAAAAAATGGATATAATTCCCGTCAACGCCGGCAACTCCGTAGAAGAGGTAGAGCAGAAAGGCAACGATCACCACCGCCAGCAATGACATCAGGGCTGACCAGAGGGCAAAGGCCATGCGTTGCCAGCCATGGGCCGTCAGGTGGACGGTTTCGCCTTCGAGGTACCGGCTAAGGGAGGATTGCTCCAGGATTACGCGGCTGCGTTCCATCTGCAAAGGAGCGGAAATCCAAGTGCAGGCGGCCGCCACCAGGAGCAGGATCAGCATTGCGGCTGTGAAGCGGCGCTTGCGGGCGGCTTCGGCCAGGGTGGAGCCGGGGCTGTTGAACACACCCGTAATACTCGTGAAGGTGTTGCGTAGAACCTGGGTCATGGCGTCCTCTTTGAATGGCGACTCATTGTAGTATACGCATATGTCGCCATACGGGTTTTTGATAGAGAAAGATCAGGTGACAGGAGAGGGGTATCAGGTACCAGGTGTCAGGTGTCAGGAAGAACTCAGTGAAAAGTCGAAAGTCTAATACCCGTTCGGGCACAAAGAGTGAAAAGTAAAAGCACTATTTCCGGTGAGGGCTTTTTGATTTTCCTCTCCAACTCCCCAACTGTTTTTGGTCTTGCCTTTCTGCCACCTTTCCCATTTTTTACTTTCGACTTTTATCTTTTCACTTGATTTCCCTGTCTCCTTCCTTCCTGTCTCCTGCCGCCTCCCGCATTTATCTTTGCTTCCGGATGCGATATAATAGCACGTGTATGGCTATTTGGAGATCGATGCCGACCCCCTGGGGCGCCTGCTGGTGGGAATAGAGAACGATCATGTGGTATTCGCCCAACTGGTGCGGCGCCCGGAGGATATGAACGGTATCCTGGAAAGGGAGCGCGCGGCGTATCCCGGCATTCGCGCTGCGGGTAATGGCCATCCCGTTGCCTCACTGCTGCGGGCTTACCTTGCCGGAGAGCCGGTGGATCCGGTGGATGTTCCCGTGCACTGGACCCAAGGGACTGAATTCCAGCAACGGGTTTGGCGCACACTTCGAGCTGTGCGACGCGGCAGCCTGGTGACTTACGGAAAACTGGCGGACCTGGCGGGTAGTCCCCGGGCGGCCCGCGCCGTGGGAAGTGCGATGGCGCGCAATCCCCTGGTACTGGTTGTGCCCTGTCATCGCGTGGTGGCTTCCGGGGGGGAGCTCGGTGGATTCTCAGCGGGCCTGGATGCAAAGCGGTACTGGCTCCGACTGGAAGGGGTGGATAGAGGTCGCCTGAACGGGAGGATTCATGACCATTCAGGATAATCTGGAATTGATCCGGGAAGGCATTCTCAACGCTTGCGCGCGTGTGAATCGTGACCCGGCCGAGGTCCGGATCCTTGGGGCATGCAAAGGGCAACCCGTGGAGCGGATTCGTGAAGCGATCCGCGCGGGGATCGACCTGCTGGGGGAAAACCGGTTCCAGGAAGCGGAGTCTCATCAGCTCGCCCTGGCCGATAGTGAGCTGGAATGGCACTTCATCGGTAAGTTGCAGAAAAACAAGATCAACCGTGTCCTCAATCGCTTTCACATGGTGGAAACCGTAGACGGCGTCAAAACCATGGAGCACATCCACAAACGGGTCGACGAAGTCCGGGATGTGTTCGTTGAGCTCAACCTCGGTGATGAAACCACAAAATCGGGATTCACCGAATCCGGCTTGTTTAAGGCGTTGAACTACATGGCCCAGCTCAACCGCGTACGCGTGGTGGGCCTCATGTGCATTCCTCCCTTCAGCGAGGATCCGGAAGAGAGTCGTCCCTGGTTCCAACGTCTTTTTCGCATGCGCGAAGAACTGAATGCCCGCGATATTGCCAACTTCCATGTCCTGCACCTTTCCATGGGCATGAGCAATGACTACGAAGTGGCTGTGGAAGAGGGGGCCACCATCGTGCGTATCGGATCGGCCCTGTTCGGGAGGCGCTCGCTGTGATTCTCGGCCATTTTATGCGGGCCCTGGCGCAACTCATTCACCTGGCTGTTCAGGCGTATATCTTTGTCGTTCTCATCCGCGCCGTACTCAGTTGGATGGGGCCGATGCCTCCCAGTCCACTGATTGTGGTTCTGCGGCGATTGACCGATCCGGTTTTTCGCCTGGTTCACCGCTGGATCCCGTTTTCCGTTATCGGAGGAATCGATATATCACCGGTCATCGTTATGTTGGCGCTGTACTTTATTGATAACCTGATTACTGGTATACTGATGGGATACGCCGGCCGGTTGTCGGCGGGGGGGTGATAGTGAAACTGACGCCTCAAGACATCCTGACCCAGACGTTTGCCACGCGTATGCGTGGATTCGACCGCGATGAAGTCAAGAGTTTCTTGATCCAGGTCGCGGAAGCCCTGGAAGGCGAAATCCAGGAAAAAGAGGCCCTGCGTCGTGATTTCGCCCGGGCCCAGGAAAAACTCACGCATTTTGAACGCAGGGAGCAGGTATTGCGCGACACCCTGGTTTCCGCCCAGAAGTTTTCAAAAGAGATTGAGCAGCACGCCCAGAAAGAGTCGGAACTGATCATAAAGGAAGCTGAGATGAAGGGTGAACAGTTGCTCAACGGCGCCATGGGGCGCATGAAGGAGTTGAGCGCTGAAATCCGCAATTTGAAATTCAAACGACGCGAAATCGAAGACGACCTGGTGCATATGCTGAATTCCCTGAAAGAAATGATCGAGTCGTATCGTGAACAGGACGCGGAGTTCGATAAGGTCGAATACCTGGGAAAATAGGGAATCCTTACGGATTGCCCATCTGGACGCGGCCCCGGGACCGGAACTGATAACTGAATTTGGAGGAGAACCATGGCAGAAATGAAAGACCAGCGGGACATGGCCATCAAGAACGCCGTCTCACAGATCGAGAAGCAGTACGGCAAGGGCGCCATCATGCAGTTGGGTGCCGGCGCCGCGGTGCTGGCACCCGCCATTTCAACGGGTTGCCTTTCCCTGGATATCATTACCGGTATCGGCGGATTTCCCCGCGGTCGTGTGGTGGAGATTTACGGCCCGGAGGCATCCGGCAAAACCACCATGGCTTTGCAGGCGATAGCCCAGGCCCAGAAAGCCGGCGGTCACGCCGCTTTTGTTGATGCCGAGCACGCCCTGGACCCGATCTACGCGGGCAAGCTGGGGATCAATATCGATGAGCTTTATGTGTCCCAGCCCGATTTCGGCGAACAGGCGCTTGAGATCGCCGAGATCCTGGTGCGCTCCGGCGGCGTGGACATCGTGGTGGTTGACAGCGTGGCCGCCCTGGTGCCCAAAGCGGAACTGGAAGGTGAAATGGGGGACAGCCATATGGGTTTGCAGGCCCGTCTCATGAGTCAGGCCCTGCGCAAGTTAACGGCCATTGTTTCCCGTTCGCGTACCACCCTGATCTTTATCAACCAGTTGCGCGAAAAAATCGGCGTGTTCATGGGCAATCCCGAGACCACAACCGGCGGCCGGGCCCTGAAATTCTACAGTTCCATGCGCCTGGAAGTACGCAAGATCCTCACCCTGAAGAGCGGAAACGAAATCGTGGGCAGCCGCACGCGCATGAAGATCGTCAAAAACAAATTGGCTCCGCCTTTCCGCTTCACCGAGGTGGATATGCTTTTCGGCAAGGGCGTGTCACGCGAAGGCGATATCATTGACCTGGCTGTTGAAAACAACATTGTTGCCAAGACCGGGGCATGGTATTCCTATGGCGAGGAGAAGCTGGGTCAAGGCAAGGAGGCGGTACGCAGGTTGTTGGAAGAAAACCCCGCTCTTTACGACGAACTCCGTCGTAAGATCCTGATCGCCGTGGATATGCCGCATCTGGCCGGAGACGCAGCGGCCGGGGAAGCGGAAAAGAAAGAGAAGCCGGCTGCGGGTGAGTCCGCCGATTCTTGAAATCTTACCGCGTTTCGCTTTTTCTGGTTGCAGGGCTGGTTGTTCTGGCTTTTGCGGCCCGCCCGATTTCAGCTGCCATGAGTGCAGTGGCCGGCCCGCGTTTCCTTTCCATCCTGATGGCGGCGGTAGTGGGCGCCGTGTTGCTGCTGGGCCTGGTCCACGCCCTGAAGGAGCGTTTCCGAACCCATTTACCTTGCATGCTGCTGGCGGCGGCTACCGTGCTGTTTATCCTGGTGAGCCGCCCCCTGCCTCACCTGCAACTCCCGGCGGCGGCGTGTTTTATGTTGGGAACTTTTGTTTTTCTGGAATCTCGGCGTTCGTCCTGGCAGGGGCTGGCCCTGATCGTGGTGGCGGCGCTGGCGGTTTCGGGCGCGGTGTTACTGCGAACCGGCGGGCGTTTCCTGCCCATGGATGCGTGGGTATATCTGCTGTCCGGTTTGTCCGGTTACTGTGCCGCCCCCAGACGGCGGCGTTAGGGGGGAAGGAAAATGGCTGAAATGAATGCTCTAACTCCCCGGGCCATGACCAAGGTGGTGGCCACCATCGGTCCCGCCTCATCCAGTGAAGATGTCCTGCGTAAGTTGATCCACGCGGGAATGTCGGTGGCGCGTTTGAACCACAAAAAGTTGGAGAGTTGAAAAGTTGGAGTGGGAAGAGGTTTAAAAGAAGTTGTGTAATGCAGTACTTGATTGATTCCGCATCGGGTGCGGGAATGATACGGAACGGGAAGTTTCGGCTTCCCGTCCCGCATTCCCTGATGCCGGTTTACCTGCCACGGGGGAAGCCGTTGTGTTTGAATTTCCTTGCCGGTTTGGTTTTCAGCTCTTCCAGCACGGTCTCCACCGCCTTTTCCAGTTGGGGATCGCGGCCGGCCTGGTAGTCCCGGGGATAGATCACGACTTCCACATCCGGTTCCACCCCGTAGTTTTCTATGATGAACTCGCCATCTTCACTCACGATTCCGAAACTCGGGGCCGTCACGTAGCCGCCGTCCATCAGGGGAGGATAGCCGCTGATGCCCACCAGGCCGCCCCAGGTCCGGGTGCCGACCAGCTTGCCGATGCCGGTTTTCCTGAAAGCCCAGGGCATGAAGTCGCCGCCAGATCCGGCATACTCGTTGATCAGCATGACTTTCGGCCCCCAGTGGCCGCTGTTGGGGCTGGCGAAAGGCGCACCGTACCGCGGTTGCCACCAGGAGAGGAAGGGGCGGTTGAGCATGTTGATCACGTAGTCCGCCACGAAACCCCCGCCGTTGAAACGTTCGTCGATCACGATCGCGCCCTTGTTGAGCTGGGCGAAAAAGTAGCGGTTGAAATAATCGAATCCGGCCGTGCTGGTATTGGGCATGTACACGTAGCCCACTTTGCCGTTGGAGAGTTTTTCCACCTGTTTGCGGTTGTCTTCGATCCACTGGCGGTGGCGCAGCGTGTACTCACTGGCCACGGGAATCACCGTTACCTCTCTGGCGCCCGCGGCTTCCGGCTTGCTGTTTACCTGCAGCACCACCTGTTTCCCCGCCTTTTGCAGGAAACGCGCGTGGATGCTTTCATTCGCTGTCAGATCCACGCCGTCCACGGAGATTATGTAGTCTTTCTCTTTGACATCGATGCCCGGACCCGCCAGGGGAGAGCGCAGCTCCGGGTTCCAGTTTTCGCCCGTGTAGATGCGTTGGATGCGGAAGCGGCCGTTCTCAACCGAGTAGTCCGCACCGAGCAGGCCACCGGCCACGCGTTCCACGTCGGGGTACATGCCCCCGCCGTTGTAGGCATGACCACAGGTGTATTCGCCCAGCATCATGTTGATCAGGTAGTTCAGGTCATCGCGGTGGGACACGTAGGGAAGGTAGGTTGCGTATTGTTCCCATATTGCCGGCCAGTCCTGACCGTGCATGCCCGGGTCATAGAACCAGTCGCGGTTGATGCGCCAGGCTTCATGAAATATCTGGCGGTATTCCTTTCGCGGATCGGACCAGGTGCGGATGGCGGCGGTTTTCAGGGGCTTCGCCTCCTTTAACGGCTTGCCCGCGTCCAGCATCATCCAGGTCGTACGGTTTTTTCGCACCAGCATTTTCTTGCCGTCATGGGACAGGATGAAAGCCCCAAGATCCGAACCCAGTTCCTTGGCTTTACGCTCCTTCATGTCGTAGCAGTGCAGGGAGGGCTTGTTGCCGGTTTGGGGGCGATTCATGTAGTACAGCATGTTGTCTGCAGTCTGCAGGGAAGAGTAACTTCCTGCGGGGATATCCAGCGCCAGGATGCGGCTTTCAATGCCTGCCGGATCGATCCGGACCGGTTTTTTTTCACCATTGGTTTTCTTTTCCGGCTTGTCCTTTTTGGGATCCGCTTTCTTGTCGTTTTCGCTCTTGATCTCTTCTTCATCACTTTCAGGCGCAAAGGGTGAGGGTTCTTTTGCCGAGAGAACGGCCAGGTAGATGTTGTTCGTGGGGTGATGGGGGTATTGCGACATGTCCAGCCAGGCCGTATCCTGGGCCAGGTTGGTGCTGGCGGTAAAGAACAGGTACTTCCCTTCGGGCGAAAAAACCGGGTTGTCCGCGTCGCTCATGCCGTCGGTTACAAAGGCGTGCTTGCCGGTCTTTGTGTTGTAGAGCTTGATGCGGCCGAAACCGTTTTCACCGGAGAGCCGGTAACTGAGCCAGGTGCTGTCCGGAGACCAGGCCGGGGAGGGCACGCGCAGGAACTGGGGGTCGGCGTCCACCCGGGTGATTTTTCCGTTCGTTGTATCCAGTATATAGAGATTGGCCTTGATATCATTGAACGCCAGGTGCCGGCTGTCCGGAGACCATTTCAGTTCATAAAAGAACGAAGGGTCGGGGATTTCGAACACCCGGGCCTGACCCGTGCCTTTCTGGTCATAGAGGAAAATGGCGTATTCGCCTTCTTTCTCGCCGAAACAGGCGATCCGGCGGCCGTCCGGAGACCAGGCCGGCCTGCGCTCCATAACGCCCGGCGTGCCGGTGATGTTGCGGATATCCCCTTTCTCGGCCGGAACCGTGACGATCTCGCCGCGGGCGCCGAACACGACGCGCTTGCCGGTCGGGGAAATGCCGGCGCCAAAGATCAGTTTGGACGCATCGACGAGCCGGGGGCGAAGGTTCAGGCGTTCGTCTGGAATGTCCACGCGGATTGTCCGCGCTTTGCTTTCAGGTGTGGCCATCACATGGAGTCGTCCCTCCCGCTCGAACACGAGGCGGGTCCCATCGGTGCCGTAACTCTTGATATCCGCGCCGGTATAACGGGTCAATTGCTCGACCGCTCCGCCCGGTGTATACCGGTACAGGTTCATGACCCGGTCCCGGTCGGATAGGAACACGACGGCATCGCCCATCCAGTAGGGATAAACATCATTGCTGTTTTTGCGGGGGACCTCGGTTACTTCGCCGGTCTTTGTGTCGTAAATCCAGATGTAGGGCGCGCTGCCGCCGCGGTAACGGCGCCAGGCACGGAATACGCTTGCCGGCAAGGGGTTGTAGGCAAACCGATTGCCGCCCGGCGAGAACTCGCCGGCCGCGCCCTGGGGCAGCGGCAGCGCTTCCGCCAGGCTGCCGTCAACCGCAATTGTATAGAGTTTGAGCTGGCGGGTGGCGTTCTCCCGGTTTGAGCTGAAAACCACGGACTTGCCGTCCGGAGTCCAGCTGACCAATTCGTCGTTGCCGGGGTGCCAGGTGATGCGTTGCGGTTCACCGCCGCCGGCCGGGATGGTGTAGATGTCGGTGTTGCCGTCATACTGGGCGGTGAAAGCGATTCTTTCTCCGTCTGGAGAAAACCTGGCTCCGGTTTCAATGCCTTCATGCGTGGTCAACTGCACGGCGGTTCCACCGGCTGCGTCCACGGTCCACAGGTTGCCGGCATAGGTAAAGACAATGCGGTTTTCGTGGATGTCGGGGGCGCGCAATAGCCGGGCGTCATTAAACGCGAAAACGCTGATTGCGAAAGTCATCAACAATGTGAACAATGCGAAACGCTTCATGATTCCTCCAAATGATTTGCCGTTCGGTCCGACTTGATGAGGCGGTTGTTAATCATCAGTATGAGTTTTTGTTGAATTTCCACTAAGTAAGACGTATGCCGGCAAAGTTTGGTTCAATATATGCGAAAAAAATTGAGAAAACGCGAGTAGCCTGAAATGGTGAAATCATTTTTGTGTTTTCTTACGAAACAAACAATTCCTTGGTGGCGAATTCGGGATCCGAAGTGACGTTGACCCCCAGTTTGCGCAACCCGGCCGCATCCCCGGGAGTGGGCATGTGGCTCATGTGAACTTCGCAACCGTCCAGGGTCTCGAGTTGCTCGATGGCCGCGCCCGCGGAGGGATTGGTGATGGCGCTGATGGCCAGGGCGATCAGGGTTTCCGAGAGGTCGAGACTGGCCTGGCGGCCCTTGAGTACGTCGCGTTTGAAGTGGTTCAGTGACTGGATCACCTGTGCCGGCAACAGGTCAATGGCGTCGGGAATTTGCGCCAGGAGTTTGGCCGTGTTCAACACCAGGCTGGAGGCGGCATGCATCAGGGTTGAATTCTTGCCGGTTACCATTGATCCATCCGCCAGTTGCAGGGCGGCGCCGCAGTAGATGCCGTCATGTCCTTTGCCCCCTTTACGGGCGGCATCGGCGGCTTCCCTGGCCGGGATTACCACGGCACGATCCGTCTCACTCAATTGCAGGTTTTTCATCAACAATTCCACGCGCTGAACCGTGTCACGGTCGCACAATCCCATGGCGTATTCGCAGGCATAGCGGAAATAGCGGCGGATGATTTCCTGCCTGGCCGCTTCCCGCACCGCGCCATCATCGATAATGCCGAAACCGGCGCGGTTCACACCCATGTCCGTGGGTGAAAGGTAGGCGCATTCAGTGCCGGTGATCCGTTCCAGGATGCGTTTCAGCAGGGGAAAAGCCTCCAGGTCACGGTTGTAATTCACCGTGGTTTTGCCATAGGCTTCCAGGTGGAAGTGGTCAATCATGTTCACATCCCGCAGTTCCGCGGTGGCCGCCTCGTAGGCCACGTTCACCGGGTGTTTGAGTTCCAGGTTCCAGATGGGAAAGGTCTCGAACTTGGCGTAGGCGGCTTTGCGGCCGCGGCGGTATTCGTGATAGAGCTGGGACAAACATGTGGCCAGTTTTCCGCTTCCAGGTCCCGGGCCGGTGACCACCACGATGGGCTTGTCTGTCTCGATGTACTCGTTGGCGCCATAGCCGCGATCGCTGACAATGAGATCCACATCCGTGGGATAACCCCGGGTAAAGCGATGGGTGTATACCCGGACTCCCCGGTGTTCCAACTTGTGCTTGAATGCTTGTGCCGTGGGTTGTTCGTCGTAGCGCGTGATCACCACCGCGCGGATGTTGATGCCGCGTTCGCGGAAATCGTCGATGGTTTTCATCGTATCGGCATCGTAGGTGATGCCGAAGTCGGCCCGGACCTTTTTGCGTTCGATATCTCCGGCATAGATACACAAGATCGCGTCGGCGCGATCGCTCAACCGGCTCAGCAGGTCCATCTTTACATTGGGTTGGAATCCCGGCAGAACCCGGGACGCATGGTAGTCGTAGAGGATCTTGCCGCCGAATTCCAGATACAATCGCTCTGAACCGCCGTTTTTGATGCGTTCCATGATGGCCGCGGTCTGTTCTTTCAGGTACAATTGGTTGTCGAATCCCTTGTTTGGCTGCATGCAGATCACCATCCCTTTGAGTGCGCGTGTGATTTGCCCTCATTCTAGCCCAAGACCGCCGCGGGTACAAGGCAAAGTGAACTCCCCAACTGCCTTACCTTTCACCTCTTCCCAAGACTTTTCGTAGTTTTTCAAGCGCTTCCTGCGGATCGGCAACATCCAGCGTAAGCGCCTCCATCGGGCAACTTCCGTCTCCCGTACGATTGCGGATCCCCGTTACAAGGCGCTCCCAGGTGACCGGAATGCCGGCGATATGGAGAACCTTCCGGGCAGGCATGCTCAGTACCCGGGCATATACCCGGCAGAAGCCCGCGCCCACAGCCAGCAAGGCGGCGGCCCGGCCCACTACTTTATCCGCAAGTACGGCATCGCGCAGGTCTTCTGCCAGTTTTTCTACAAGGTCCAGCAAGGGAGTGACGCCGCGTTCATGCGAAACGTGGCAATCGCCGTTATTGGTAATGACCACCAGGGACCAGCCTTCCCGGTCGAGTCTCTCGCGAGCGTCATCCAGGCGTTGATCTGGTGATATCAAATTTTTCCTGATCGGCATCAGCGCAAGTATAGCACAACAAGGAGTTTATGAGGTGGAGAGGGAAGCAGTCCAGGCGTTGAGTGGCCGGGAAGCGAATCAACGGACATGGTTGAGTTGTTCCTGTTCATTTTATACTGATTCTGGATCAGGGCAGGTCAGGAGCCGGTTCCCGTGTGATTTGCCAGGCTCGCAGCCAGGTCCGCGGAGAAAACAAAGGGGTGTTCACCCCTCAGTTTCGCGCGGTGGGCGGCGCGGTTATAAGTGGTGAGCAGGGCGCGGAAGTCACGAACCACTACGAACACGGCCCGGCGCCCCAGTTCCTTTTCAATGCATGCGATCATGTGCGCGCCCAGGATGTAAGCCGGTCCTTTGGCTCCGGCCATCCACCACTTCTGCGCGTCCACCGGTTTGAGGCTTCCTTTCAACATGTCGCGCATGTCTTTCTCAGACCGTTCGTAGAGTGCGGGCAGGTTCGCCGTATGGCGTTGCCAGTCTGCAGCTACCTGTTCGTAAATTGAGTTCTTGCGTTGGCGGAACTCCGCCAGGTGGTCCGGTACGCGGTCGATGAAATGGGATGCCATTCCTTCTGCGGCCAGGATTCCCGCCAACATGACCGGGGCGATCTTTAAATCCGGCAAGTTGCGATTCAGCCAGTAAAAAAAGCCCGTGTGGTGGAGTTCGTGGGCCAGGATCCGTTGAACCTCCCCAAGGTCTATGCGCCCATCTGCATTCAGCGGCAATTGCAGCAGGTCAAGGCCGTTTTCACTGCCCACGGAAAAGGCGGTGGATGCCCCGAACGTCACCAGGTAAAAGCGGTTATCCAGGGGGGTGTCCGGAGGCAGTGCCGCCGCTGCACGGGCGCGGGCCGCGGCCATCTGCGGCCGGTTCTGCAGTTGCTGGATGAGGCGCTCCAGGCGTTCGGGGTGACGCAGCGCATCAGTCCACAAGGCTTTGCGGCGGCCGAAACTCGTCAACGTTCCATCCGCAGCTTTCTCGGGTCCGGGCGCGGGGATCCGGTCCAGTGCCTGGAGAATGAAATCCAGGAAGGTTTCGGCATTCCAGTCTTTGCGAAAACGGGCCCAGTGGTGGATGATGACCCGGCATCCCGGGGTGGGAGCCACATGGCGCATAAAGTGCTCGCGTATGTCTGCGTCCGTATGGCCCGCGCGCACAAACGCCAGCCATTCCAGGGTGGCCATGGGCATGGAGAGGTCCAATTCGGATGTGCCGCCGGACCGGGCGGGAGCAAAAGTGCACATTATTATTGCAGAAATGAGGCTTAACGCGAAGCGTTGTTTCATCATGATCTCCTGTTTGCTCAACTCTGATATCTACGGGTTAGACGCAGGCTTTGTTCCCGGGGTTTCCGTTGGAATTTGCCTCCCCGCCCCATCCCCGTTACAATGAAGGCATGTGTGTCAATGATGTTGACCTGGAGCAACTGGTTCAACTGCGTCACCATCTTCACGCCCATCCCGAGTTGTCGGGAAAGGAATCCGGTACGGCACGCACGATTCAGGCGTTTATCCTCGGACACTCCCGGGCGCAGGTTATGCAAGGGCTGGGGGGACACGGATTGGCCGCGGTGTTTGAAGGCCCTGATCCGGGGCCCACCGTGTTGTTCCGCGCCGACCTGGACGCGCTGCCCATCAATGAACAATCCGACGCTGAGCATCGCTCACGGGTAAACGCAGTGGCTCACCTCTGTGGCCATGACGGCCACATGGCGATCCTGTGCGGACTGGCCATGCATCTGAGCCGGCATTGTCCCCAACGCGGGCGAGTGGTTCTGCTGTTTCAGCCCGCGGAAGAGACCGGCACCGGCGCGGCGCGGGTGATTGCGGACCCCGGCTTTGAAAAAATCCGTCCTGATATCGCTTTTGCGTTGCATAACCTGCCCGGGTTTCCCAAGGGGAGCGTAGTATGGCGTTATGGTCCATTCGCTTCCGCTTCCCGCGGACTGATCATGCGCCTGACGGGACGAACCGCCCACGCCGGGGAGCCGGAGAACGGTGTTACTCCCGCGCCTGCCGTGTCACGCCTTCTGGCGGGAATCCCCGCCCTGCCCGGAATGGCGGGGATTCGAGGTTTTGGCCTGGCAACTGTTGTCCACGCCCGCCTGGGAGAGGTGGCCTTCGGCACCGCCCCGGGTGAAGCCGTGGTCATGGCCACGTTGCGTACCCACACGGACCGGGACATGGACAGATTGTTCGCGGCCGGTGAACAATTGGCCCGGGAAACGGCCGCCGCTTCCGGGTTAAAGATCGCCCTGGAAGCGGTTGAGGATTTTCCCGCCACGATCAATGACCGTGATGCCGTGGAACGGGTTCGTGCCGCCGCGCAGGCGGAGTCAATCCCCATGGTGAAAGTCACGCAGCCTTTCCGCTGGTCGGAGGATTTCGCCCACTTCACCCGCCTCTGTCCCGCGGCCCTGTTCGGTTTGGGCGCCGGAGAGGACGGTCCCCGGCTGCACAATCCGGAGTATGCTTTTCCGGATGAATTGATCAAGCCGGGGGTGGCCGTGTTCGCGGCCCTGAGTCGCGGCCTGCTCGGAGAGGAACGACATGACGGCTGAATCTTCCCACACCTCCATTATCGAGGTCAGTCGTGCCGCTATCCAACAGAATCTGGATTGTTTGCGCGAGTTTCTGGGGCCGGACATACGCATTTCATCAGTGGTTAAGGCAAACGCGTACGGCCACGGTATTGAGGCTTTCGTTCCCGTGGCCGAAGCCGCAGGGATCGATCACTTCTCTGTATTCAGCGGAGACGAGGCACGCCGCGTGGTTGCGGTCAAGCAACCGGGAACGGACGTCATGATCATGGGCTGGATGGGGGCGAACGACGTGGAATGGGCGGTGCGGGAAGGCGTGGACTTTTTTGTATTCGACCTCACGAGACTGGAAGCGGCGGCCGCGGCGGGACGCAAGTTGCGGAGATCCGCCCGGGTTCACCTGGAGGTGGAAACCGGAATGAACCGAACCGGACTCGACCGCAGGCAATTAAAGCAGGCGGTGGAATTGCTGAATACATGGAACGAAGAAGTGCGGGTGAGGGGGGTCTGCACCCATTACGCCGGCGCGGAGAGCATTGCAAACCATGTGCGGGTTCAGCGCCAGATCACGCGTTTTGAGCGCATTTGCCACTGGCTGGAAAACCACGGCATCCACCCGGATATGCGCCATACCGCCTGTTCCGCCGCGGCCATCGCTTATCCGCGCACGCGCATGGACATGGTGCGTATCGGCATACTGCAGTATGGCTTCTGGCCCACCCGGGAGATCCAGGTCCACTACCGCAACCGCCGCCAGGGATTCGCCCTGAAGCTGCGGCGCGTCTTGAGTTGGAAGAGCCGCATCATGGTGCTCAAGCAGGTTCATACCGGGGAGTTTATCAGCTACGGCACATCCACCTTTGCTGAAGAGGACAAGTTGATCGCCATCATTCCCGTGGGTTATTCGCACGGATACAGCCGTTCCTTGAGCAACCAGGGACGCGTTCTGATCCGGGAACGCCGCGCGCCGGTGATCGGCCTGGTGAACATGAACATGCTGTTGGCCGATGTAACGGGGATTCCCGAAGTGAAAGCCGGGGACGAGGTGGTACTCATCGGCACCCAAGGGGATACGGAGATCAGCCTGGCTTCATTTGCTGAGTTCAACGACCAGTTGAACTACGAGTTGCTGGCCCGCCTACCGGCCGAAACTCCACGCGTGGTAGTGAAAGAATAATCCCCTGATCAAGAATTACCCGCCGGCTGAAAGCGGATTGCTTTTACCTTGCCGTTTTCAAACACCACGGTGATGCCGGGGTATTGGTAAATCATCTGGGTGCCGGTAAACTCCCTGCATTGCGGTGAGCCCAGAATTGATTCCACGTCATCCCGGGTCATGCCCAGGCGGATCTCCACGTTGCGGGGGAGGTGCGGCGCTGCGGCCGGCGGGGTGTCGACAGAAGGGGGGGGCGGAACAGCTTTGCGCGCTTCTTCCGGTGTGGCGGCAAAATGAAAGTATTTTTCCAGGCAGTGGATGATATAACCCAGGTTCTCTTCGGATTCCTTTTTAATGATTTCTGCGGGGAAAAAAAACTTGAATCTGGTTTCGTGATGACGGTATTGGCTTGGATCTTTGGTTGGCAGCTTGCGGAAGGTACGCATGGTTAAGGCAATACCCCGGGAAAAGAACCTGATTTTATGGATCTCCAACAATTCATTTTTATTTATGAATGTGTTGGTGGCCCGCTTCATGCCCATGGTGGTTTCCTGGGTCCAGGCGCCGCCGTCGTGGATCAACACACTGATGCCCTTGCCGAAGAGTCCTTTTGGAGGCAAAGCGGGAATACCGTCCACGCGCAGCAGGGCGAAGGGTTTGACACTCAAATGGGCTTTTAATTTGAATTTCAACCAGGGATCAACCCGGGCTGTTCCCATGGAATTAAGCAACAGAATCAATGCCGCCAGGCAGGATGTTTTTTTTATGTCCATTTTGCGAGTACTCCCGGCCAACAGTATAAAGAGGCGGCGGAAACTTTGTCAAATTCGCCGAAACAGGAAAAAACAGTGAAAAGAGAAAAGGGGCGGTTCGTGAACCGCCCCGGCCAGGGGCCAATGGCGAAAGGCCCTGCCTCCTGCACCTGATACCTGTCATCTTCTTTTCAAGTACGGGCGACCGGCCGGTCGCCGCTACATTCTCAACTGTTTTTATTCTTCCTCTCGCCACTGGCCACTTGCCCCTCGCCAATTGCCTTTGGTTCATTGAGAGAAAAACAATGTGACAAACCTCTTGTATCGTGGTATCTATCTGGCGGGAGGGCGGATGGCGGTATCACGGCAATTACGGCGGCCCCTGGGGTGGATCGCCTTCGGCCTGGGCATGATCGCCCTGCGCGTGGTGATGCACTGGGTCCCGGCTTTTGCCGAAGACATGTACGGTCGCGGAATTTTTCCCCTGATCCGACTGGGCTTGGACAATACTCTGGGTCTGTTGCCGTTTCCGGCGGTTTACCTGTTAATCGCGCTGCTCTTTTTCCGGATGATTCGCCGTCTCCGGTTTCACGAAAGAGATTTTTATTCCCGTCTTCAGCGCCTGGGTACCATGGTTCTTTCCCTGGTGGCGTTTTTCCTGGCCGCCGCCGGGCTGTTTCTTTTTTTGTGGGGGTTTAACTACGCCCGCATCCCCCTGCGTCACCAGTTGGCTTTATCCCTGGAACCCCTGGAAGGAAGTGTACTGGTCGGGGAGTTGGAACAGGCGGCAGCCGGGCTGAACCTGTGGGCTCAACGTACCCTCCCTGGTCCTGGAGATGACCTGGAAGGGCGCGTGCGTGCCGCCATGGCGGGAACGCTTGAGTCCATGGACTGGCCGGCTGTCGGGCGTCCACGGGCGCGCACATTCTATCCCGGGGTGTTGCTCAAGGCATTCGGTGTGTCGGGAATCTACAACCCCTTTACCGGCGCTGCCACGCTGGCGGCCGGTCTGCCGCCGGTGACCCGCCCGTTCCTGATGGCGCACGAACTGGCCCATGCCTGGGGTATTACCGATGAAGGTGAAGCCAACCTGGCGGCATTCCTGGCATGCACCCGAAGCGCTGATGCGGAAATGGCCTATTCCGCCCACCTGGCATGGTGGCAATACCTGGCCGGCCCGGTTTCCAGGTCAAACACCGATGCTTTTTCGCGTATTTCCGCCCAACTGGTGCCCCGGGTGCAAGGGGACCTGGCGGCCATCCGGGCGCACTGGCGGCAGTACAGCGGCCGATTGATGAGGGCGGCGCGACAAGTGAACAACATGTATCTGCGCAGCCAGGGGCTGGCCGCGGGAGTACTCAGTTATGAATCATTCCCCGCCCTGCTGCGTTCCTGGCGCCGTGCCGGCGCGGCCGGGCGTTGAATCCCGTAATCCGGTCCGGGTCAGGCGTGGATGCGGTTGAAGAGGCGGGGGGCCAGGTGGAAGAGCAGCAGGGCGGAAGCGGCGCCGAACAGCAGCAGAACTCCCTCAATGGCCAGGAGCAGGGAAATGGGGGACAGGCCGGCCCGGATCAGGCGGGCGGCGAACACACCGAGCAGGAAGGCCAAACCGATGTCCAGCAGCATGGCGAAAAACACGTTCATGTTCTGCTTGATGGCCCGCTGGGGGGAAACCCAGTCCAGCAACGGCCGCGCCAGGTCGATCAGCAAGGCCAGGCAGATGCAGCCGACAGCCGCGGTCAAGGCCATGAACGCTCCCGCGGGGGCGGTCCACCAGGGAAGTCCCAGGGCCACGGACATCATGACGGCCGCGATAGCGGTTCCCAGCACAGCGATGGCCCCTGCATGCAGAAACTTGGCTGCAACCTGCAGACGCCAGGGAACGGGAATCATCCGTGAAATCCAGAAACTGTGTCCCTCGCGGGATACCGCCGATGATGCCGTGCCGTTCATGACCCCGGAAAGGAAGCAGACCGCGGCCACTCCCAGTACGGCTATCGCGGGATTGGTTGAGGTCAACAGACCCAGCAGGCGGGCGCTTTCATTCTGTCCGGTGCTGGTCATGACCAGGAGCAGCACCGGTATAAACAGGGTGGAATACATGCCGTTGAGCAGGAACATGGGTACCCGGTTCATGATGCGCAACTCCCGCAGAAACAGGGCCCGCACCGGCCGTTTGCCCGAGCCGAAGCGCAGGCTGCCGGCCGCGGTGCTTTTGCGGCGCGAGCTTTCACTCAGGCCGATGAGTCCGTGGTAGAAGAGTTTTTCCGCGGCCGGCAAAAGCAAGAGGAAAGCGCCCAGAGAGAATCCGGCCAGCAACAGGGGATGGATCACGGCCCGGGTTCTGTTCGCCGGGTCCAGAAGCGATGTGGCCCAGCGGGCCGGGGGAAAGGCCGCGGTAATGCGGCGCGTGATGCCTTCAGGTCCGGAGAAGAGATTGATTACCTGTTGATCTGAAAGTGATCCCTCGCCTCCCCCATGATCGCGAATAAGGAATTGGGGCAGCAGGGCCAGAAGCATGAGCAGCAACGCCCCGGCCACCACCAGGGCTTCCTTGTAGCGCCCCAGGTTCACGACCCGCATCAGCAGGATCACCATTAACGCGGAAACGGCCAGGGGGATCAGGGGCACCAGGAGAATCAGGGCGGCCAGGCGCACGGCGTAAATCGGCCCGAACCCTTCCAGGATTCCGTACTGCACCAGAACCGGTCCGGCCAGGGGCAGAAGGAGCGCATAGTGGTTCAGCAGGATATGGGCGAACTTGGCCAACACGACCTGGCGGGGTTTCAGGGGCAGGGGGATCAGCCATTCCAGGTCCCGGGAAAAATAAAAGTTCGCCAGCATGCTGTAGATGCTGAAGATCAGAGCCGTAACCTGGGCGCCCAGGATCACCAGCGTGGGCAAAACCCGTTGCAACCCGACGGATTTGAGTATGGCGTGGAACTGGGCGGTGAGTTGCAGGATAAAAAAATACAGGGTAACAAACACCGCCAACATGAAAACCAGCGCCAGAGGGAGCAGCCATCGCTGGCGATAGTTCTCTTTTACATGCGATTTCAGGGCGGACAACGGCGAATGGGCTTTCCAGCCGGCCCGGATCAATGCGGCCAGCGGGGTCATGATTCGGTCAACTCCAGGAAGATGTTTTCCAGGGAGGCCGAGTCGCGGGATTTGCGGCGCAATTCTTCCATGCTGCCGCAGGCAACCAGGCGCCCCTCGTGGATAATACCGATGCGGTCACAAATGCGTTCGGCCACTTCCATGACGTGGGTGGAGAAAAAGAGTGTTCCGCCGGTATCGCAATGGTTGCGCATGATCTCTTTCAGGTGGTGGGCGGAGCGGGGGTCCAGTCCCACCATGGGTTCGTCCAGGATGAATACCCGCGTATCCGGCAGCAGGGCGCCGAGAAGAATGATTTTCTGGCGCATGCCGTGCGAATAAGTGCGGATTTGTGAATTCAGGGCTTTCTCCAGGCCGAATATCTCCAGCCAGCGCGTCACGATTTCCCGCCGGCGTTCCCGGGATACCCCGTACACATCCCCCATGAACTCCAGGTATTCCCGCCCCGACAAGCGGTCGTAGGTTGCCGGGTTTTCGGGCACGTATGAGATCTGGGCCTTGCAATCCAGGGCATGGGTGCGGGTGTCCAGCCCGTTGATGCGGATGGCTCCGCTGTCTGCTTTCAGGAGTCCGACCATCATCTTGATGGTCGTGGTTTTTCCGGCGCCGTTGGGCCCCAGGAAACCGAAAATCTCTCCGGGGGGCACGGTGAGGTCTAAATGGTCCACCGCGCGGACCTCGCCGCGATTGTAACTTTTCGATACGTCCGAAATTTCGATCATGCCCCCTCCTGAAGGATAGCGAACCGGCGGTCGCAATCTTGATACGCATTTCCGCCATAACGGGTTTTGCGGGGATTGCGCATTGTATCGGGTTCGGCTACCATGAACGGGTCTGGAGGTGACGGCATGAACACCGTGGTATTTCAACGCGTGCGTTTGCGTGGGATTTCCGGGCCATACAGGGACAGCGAGCACTTCCTGGATAAAGATGTGTTCCTGGTGGGACGGGCGCCCGGATTGGACCTGGTTCTGACCGACCGCATGGTGTCGGGTCAACATGCCCGTATTGTTCATCAGGCGGACGGCTACTGGGTGGAAGATTTGAATTCCACCAACGGCACCTTTGTAAACGGCATCAAGGTGGACCGGCAGCGGCTGCGTACCGGGGACCGGCTTACTTTTGACAAGGTTGAATTTGCGTTTGAGGACCCCAACGATGTGCCTCGAACCACCATGGCACCATCAGTCGGTGGTTCACCGGTACCGGAAAAAACCGTTTCCAGGGCTCCCGTGGAGGCGGTCGCGGAGCCGCAACCCCCCCGCGTGGAGGCTCAGGAAATTCCACCTGAACCCGAGGTTCCAAAACAGCGTCGCCGCCGCGGAGCGGGATTGCTGTTGGGCCTGGTCCCGGCGTTCTTGCTGGGATATGCGGGCATACTGGCCGCGTCACTGACTGCCGGCGGAATGACGGGGATCCCCCGGGCCTGGCTGCGGATGTCGGCGGTATCCTATCCCTTCATGTATATGCATACGCCCTGGCTGAACATGAGCCCGGGATTGCCGCTCTTTCTGGGATTGGCCGGCTTTGTCCTGGGCCCCGTAATCGGGGGGTTCGTCGCCCGGCGCCTGGGCAAAGGATCCCGGGTGGGAACGGCCATGTTGTTTGCCACCGCCTATACCGGCCTGAGCCTGCTGATTTCCCTGGCGGCATCGGGATTCCGCCTTGCCGGCTGGCAGCGCATGTTTCCCGTGCTGTTGCCCTCCGGCATGCCCGGTGAACTGAACATCGTGGCGGGCGTGGCGCTTATCTGGGCGGTTACGTTTCTGCTCTCTTTACTGGGCTCCGCCCTCAGCCGCTGATCCCAAATTCGGGTCGCCCTATTGGTTGTTGGCATCCAGCTCCGCCAGGCTCTTTCCGAAAGCCTTATGGACCAACTTGTTAAAGTATTTGCGATCCCGGTACCCGGCGGCGGCCATGGCCTCGTCCAATGATGCGACCTTACCGTAGCGCAACATTCCCACGGCGCGGACGACGCCTCTTAAAACCACACCCGACAATGACCATCAAGCTCACCCGGACTTACTTAATTCGAGCCGCATTTAAGGAGGATTTTCCTGAATCCAGGGATGACTGAACGTCGAGCGGCGGACAAATCGTAAAAAATTTTAGGGATCGAAAGGTTTTGTCGGAAGAGGTGGAAGTTTTTAACACCAGTTTACTTTTAACGAAAATATTTATTCTAATATATAGGCTGTTTCCGTCGGCCAGATTTTTCCGTTTTAAAAAATGAAAAAAGTT
>DSBM01000035.1 GCA_011049425.1 Candidatus Aminicenantes bacterium | reverse complement strand
TTCGTATACTCTCACCATGAAATACCTGCTTTACTACCGGGACGGGTTTCTGAAGAAATTTCCCCTGGATAAGGCGGAAATCACCGTGGGACGCAGTTCCGCCAACGACCTGATCCTGGAAGAAGATGACATCTCTCGGCGTCACCTGCAGATTGAAGTGAAAACCGATCATATCGTGTTGCGGGACCTGAAATCCACGAATGGTGTTTTTGTTCGGGGCCGGCGTATATCCGTGGCGGTCCTGCGCATGGGAGAGAGTTTCAGTCTCAACGGGTTCTCTTTTTACCTGCGTGAAGGATCACTCGAGGAATTCCAGTTGACCAGAGAACTGGATCCGGTATTCGAGCATATCCAGCGTGAGAACCGCAGTCGCAACAGTTTCGATGAAACCCGTTACGTGCGCGACGTGTACACTGAATTCCTCAAGCTTTTTCTCCGGGCCGGGATGGGACGCAGTGATTTTTCCGAATTTCTGCGGGAGATTTCCGTGGAGTTGGCGCAACTGCCCATTCCCGGAGGGCTGTTCCTGATGGAGGGGGGAAAAAACGGAGTGGGGATCTTACTGGCCGTCAATCGCCTCCCCTCCCTGGCGGAATTGGCGGAGCATCAGGTTGTGCCGGGTCATGACGTGTTCGCCGAATGCTTGTTTGACATCCCCCTGGAGGCAAAGGAAAAAGTAAGGCTCTTTTCTCAACCCATGAAATTGGGAAAACGCCCCGCCGCCCTGGTTTACCTTCATCCGGGAGATAAGCATTCGACTGATGAACGCCTGCTGGAATTTCTGACGACCCTGTCCCGGGAACTGGAATTGCTTTTTCTGGTGATCGAAGAAGCCGGCCGAAAGATCATTGTGACCAGTGAAATTCCTGAGACAACACCGGACATTCCTTTCGTCGCCATGGATCCCCGTATGCGCCAGTTGGTGCAGCAAGCTGAACGCATCGCCCGTTCCGATCTCTTTGTCACCATCCAGGGGGAGAGTGGAACCGGCAAGGAGTTGTTCGCTCGTCTGCTGCATGACCGATCCAATCGCGCCAAGGGGCGGTACGTCGCCATCAACTGCGCAGCCATTCCCGAAAGCCTGCTCGAATCGGAACTCTTCGGTCATGAGAAAGGCGCGTTCACCGGCGCCCACGCCCGCCGCCAGGGAAGGCTGGAACTGGCTTCCGGAGGTTCCCTGATCCTTGACGAAATCGGTGAGATGCCCATGGGTCTGCAGGTCAAATTGTTACGGGTCCTGCAGGAACACGCTTTCTATCGAGTGGGCGGCAATGAACCTATTCGCGTTGACCTGCGCATCATTTCTCTTACCAATATGGACCTCATGGAAGCCATCCGTGCAGGTCGTTTCCGCAGTGACCTTTATTATCGCCTGGCCCATCACCGTTTCTCCATTCCTCCTCTGCGGGAGCGTCGTGTGGATATTCCGGGACTGATCAACTTTTTTACCCGCAAATACTGCCGTCGCAGCCGCAAGAACATCCGCGGATTCAGTGTACAGGCGTTCGAGATTCTTCAGCGCTGCAGCTGGCCCGGTAATGTGCGGCAACTTGAGAATGAGATCAATCGCTTGGTGAATCTCTCCGACGAAGGCGGACTGGTGGGGGCTGAATTGATTTCTGAAGAGATATGTGCGGACATTTTCACCGTGCAGGCAAAAGAAACGGTTCCCATTGTGCGTGGAGAGTCCGAGCACCAGCGTTTGGTGCGATTGCTTGAACACAATAACTGGAATAAATCACGCACCGCCAGGGACCTGGGTATGACCTACCAGGGGTTGCACAAAAAGATGAAACGCCTGGGGATCAAGCGACCCGATTCAATAGATAGTTAAATCTTCTGAGGTTGATGTGGGACTGCATTTCAATGGAACCTGGAATGCCCCTGCAAACGCCCGCAGTCGACTGAATATGTCAGGGAAATGAAAGAGCGGCATCGCCGTGGTAAAATAAGCAAATGCATCGCCTGATCATCCTGTTTGCCACGGTTCTGCTCCTGGTGACTGCCTGCGCCCCTCAAAGGCATATGGTGCGGGAGCCGGTCGCCCCGGTTGCCGGCGGTCACACCATGGAAGGCACCGCTTCCTGGTACGGCGAAAAGTTCCATGGCCGCAGGACCGCGAACGGTGAAATTTACGATATGCACCTGCTGACCGCGGCCCACAAAACACTGCCGTTTCATACTCTCGTGCGCGTGACCCGTCTGGATAGCGGCCGCACCGTGATGGTGCGCATCAATGACCGCGGGCCGTTTGTGGCGGGGCGCATTGTCGACTTGTCTTTCGCCGCGGCCCGGCGCCTGGGCATGACGGAAGATGGCACGGCTGTGGTGCGGTTGGAAGCGGTGTCAGCTGATCTCCCGTTGCCGCCGCCGCCGGCCGCGGGGGTGCGCGTACAGGCGGGCGCTTTTTCAATTTGCGACAACGCATTGGTTTTGGTAAGGAAGCTGTCGGCAGCGTTCGGTGTCGAGTTCGCCGTTGAATCCGAAAACGGCATTCACCGTGTCTTTTCACCCCTTCTAAAGCGGGGGGATGCGGAAATTCTTTGCAGGCGTTTGCGGGCCGCCGGTATCGAGGCTTTTATGCGCGAGGCCTTTTGACGGCCGTAACCCTTGGCGCGGGCGCGGCGATTCTGTTTGCCGGGGCACTGGTACAGAGCGCGGCGGGATTCGGATTCGGCCTGTTCGCCGTACCCGCATTGCTGGTAACGGGGTTCACGTTGCCCCAGGCGGTGATGCTGTGCGTGGTTGGTTCGGCGTTACAAAAGATAGTGGCCGTGTATGCGTTGCGTCGTCACGTTCCCTGGCGGAGTTTGCGGCCGCTGATTGTTTCCGGGCTGACAACCCTTCCCATCGGCTTCTGGCTGATGCATCGTCTTACCATGGCCGGGCGTGATGCCGCGGGAGTGGTGGTGGCGGTACTGATACTGGGATTGCTGTTGTTTCGCAGGGCGGCCGCGCCCACGGGTAGGGGATCCGTTCACCCGGCATGGGGGATTGCGGCCGGTGCGATATCGGGCGTGCTCAACGGTCTGGCCAATATCGGCGGTCCGCCCGTGGTGTTGTGGAGCCTGGCCCATCAATGGTCCAACCCGCGGTTGCGGGTAACCACCCTCGCCCAATCCCTGGTATTTGTTCCGTTCCAGGTGGTGGTGATCTCGCTGGTTTTCGGGCACAGCGCCCTGGTCGCCCTGGCGTGGGGCGTTCTCATGTCGCCGCTGGTGGTCCTGGGCACGCGAGCGGGCCTTTACCTGGGCGGCCGGGTGCCGGTCCACCACCTGCGTCTGGGCATGGAATGTCTGCTGGTGCTCATGGCCGTTTCCGCGGCCCGCCCGTTGTGGTCTTAGCTTACGGTCCTTCCAGAACCGGACTGGTACAGGTTACATGAACTGATCGATGTCCATGCCGAGAATCTCGTCGGCCGCAGTCTTGAAACGGTTGATCACTTCCGGGGTGTCTTCCATTTCGCTGGCCTTGGTTCGGGGAATCCCGGTTTTCTGCGCCAGGTTCATGCGCGCGTCATACCCGCCCTTTTCCGTAACAATTGTGTAAATCTTTTCCAGTGTCGCACCCATGATCTCCTCCTCAGCCGGCGATGGCTTCTTCAAACGTGTCGATGGCCTTGGGGATGGCGATGTTCAACAGCAGCCCCAGTTTGGCTTTATTTGTGTCTACCAGCATTCCCCAAAGGAAATCGCCCATGGTAATAACGACTACCATCTTGTCATCGACCAGGTCCAAGATAAAATAACGGCCCAAAGGGGGGAATCCGGCTCCTTTAAGGGCCTTGTTGTTGGAAAGGGTGATCTCGCCCATCAGGGCGCAAGCTTTGGGATTGGAATTCCAGCCGGCCAGGCTCTGTCCGTCATGAGCCCCAAAGATGTCGGTTGCCAGCAGGCCTTCACCCATGTCTTCTTTCAAAACATCGACCGCTTTTTCCAATAGTCTTACATTCATGGTTTTCTCCTTTTCGTCCCCCATGATCTCATCAAGGGACAGTTGTATGGGATTTTCATCGATTTCCTTCATGGCGTTCATCAGCAACACCATGAAGGGCATGTCGATACTGTGTTCAACATCCGCCGCCGCCGGCTCCAGGGAAAAGCGCCCCTGGTTCAGTTTCAGCAGTTTCTGGGCGGCCTTCAGTCCGGTCAGTTCACCGAATTCGGCATTGATGATTTCGCCTTTTTTAAAAAAGATATGGCCGGTATGGTCATTAATGTCGATCCTGACGGCAAGGGTCTTTCGCTCCAGGTTGATCATCTGCAACAGCGAGGTGATGTCGATCGAGTCTATATTTCCGGACAATCCCTGTTTCTCGACAAAGAAATCCAGGATTTTCTGGGTAAACCACTCCAGGTTGAAGGGCTTGATGATGATGTCCAGTCCACCCAGTTGGCGGATGCGATTGAGTACTTCCACCGTTCCGTAAGCGGTCATGGCGATGAAATCGCCCTTGAACTTCTTTTTACGCAGGTGGACGAACAAATCCAGTCCGCTTTTGCCGGGCATACGGATGTCGGAGACAACCAGATTGTAGCGGTTCTTTTTGCACTTGCGGATGGCCTCGTCCACGGAGAAAGCGATATCGGTCTCAAATATCCCCTCTTGTTTGGCCAGGCCCTCCTGAAGCCCTTCCAGGAACACTTTTTCATCATCGACCAGTAAGAGTTTCTTTGCCATTGTTTATCTGTCAAGATTAAAGCAAGATCATTGCCGAAACATGAGCCCCTTGCTGAGAGAGCCTTTCCCCGGGAAGGGGTTGATTCAGCTGAACCGAAAGGGACCCATCAGTCCAATGCGGTCCGGTTCGTTCCGGCCCGGTGGTTGCTTTCCGTTTACTGTTTGTGTATACAGTATTCATGACTGGTTCGTCCCTGGATCCACCTGCAGTCAAGGATTTTTTCCCGGCCGTGTCTTTCAATGAAACCGACCCCATTGTTTTGCGTGAGATCTGCGATTCCATTCCGATCGGAATCATTGCCATTGATCCGGGAACGACATTGCCTACATTCGCCAACCGTCATTTCCTGACGTTTTCTTCTGCTCAGCAAAAGCAGATTGTCGGTCACGTTCTCAGGCGCCTCCACCATGAATCGGCCACGGAACCCGCCATGCCTTTGAATGAAGAGATTGAGATCAGGGAGAACGATCATCGCAACATATTCGGGTTTACCATTTATCCGGTTCGTAAAGATATGATCGTTGTATTCGTTTCGGATATTGCATCCAAGTCCATTCTGATGCAGAGTCGTCAGGATAACCTGTTTTTTGATCGCTTTTCCGAGATGGTGGCGGAGGTGGCCCATGAAATCGGCAATCCCCTGACCGGAATCACCACGATCCTGCAGGTGTTGAGACTGAACATCGCCGGCTGGCCACGAGAAAAGATCGATGATTACCTGCATCGGTGCATCAGTGAGATTGACCGGCTCAATGCATTCCTCAACCGGATTCGGGATATCTCCGGAGAAGCTGCGCTGGACATTCAACCGGTGGTTTTGCGGGACCTCCTGATGAGTGTCTATGAGCGCAATCGTGTTCGTTTCGAGATTCGAAAGGTGGCTTTCCATTGCCGGGTGGACAGTGATATCTGTGTGCGTGTCGATGAGGGGGCCTTGTACAGAATCCTGCTCAACCTGGTGAACAATTCACTTAATTTTTTGAAAGCCGGGCAGGAAGTCAACGTTTACCTGGAAAGTGTGGATCAGAGTTTTATCAGCCTTGTCTTCAGCAACAACGGCCCTTCCATTCCGGAAGAGGACTTGGATCGGATCTTTTTACCTTTTTTCACGACCCGTGAAACGGGCGAAGGTATCGGCCTGACCATTTCGCTGAAGCTGATCACTCGTATGGGCGGGCTGATGTCGGCCACGCCGCCACTGGAAGGACAAAATGGAGCTCGTTTCGTGATTCATATCCCCCGGGGGGATTGCCCTTGAGTCGCGTTAAAGAGGCGGAAACGACTTTTCCGATCCTGCTGGTCGAAGATGACGTCAATCTAGCCGCGGCCGTGGCGGATTTTCTTCAGGACAAAGGGTTCCTGGTCCACAAGGCGGGAACCTGCGCCCGCGCCCGGGAAATCCTGGATCACAAATCCGTCCATGTCGCCATGGTGGATCGCAAGCTGCCCGACGGTGAAGGTACCCTGGTGGCGGACTATATCAGTGCCCGGGGATTTAAGACAAAAATGATCCTGGTGACCGCTTACGGCATGGATCAACACCTAAGCGAATCGCTGAAGAAAGGCGCTTTTGATTTCCTGCAGAAGCCCTTTGACCTGGAAACGTTGCTTAAACGGGTATGCAATGCCGGTCGGCTTTACCGGCTTGAATTCTCTTCACAGGTTCAACATGGTTTTTTGAAATCGGCTTACCGTATGGTCGGGAAAAGTCCGGAAATTGAACGAATCCGCCATGTCATTCATCATGTAGCGCCCACGGATACCACGGTGCTGGTTGCGGGCGAGACCGGGACGGGTAAGGAGTTGATCGCGCGCAACATCCACCTTGACAGCCACCGCAGCCAACAGCAGTTCATCAGTGTCAACTGCGCTTCGATTCCGGAAACCCTTTTTGAATCAGAGTTTTTCGGCTACAGGCGCGGTGCTTTCACCGGCGCGACCCGGGACAAAACCGGGTATTTTGAAATGGCGGCTTCGGGTACACTTCACCTGGACGAGATCGGCGAGATGCCCCTGGAGTTCCAGGCAAAGCTGCTGAGAGTCCTGGAAGGGGGCACTTTTATAAAGCTCGGAGGTGAAGATGAGTCCCGGGTGGACGTAAGATTGATCGCTTCCACCAACAAGGATCTGGAACAGGAGGTTGAGCGGGGACGGTTCCGCCGGGACCTGTTTTACCGCATCGCGGTTTTTACAATTCATGTCCCTCCCTTGCGGGAACGAAAAGAAGATATCCCCCTGCTTGCCGCTCATCTCTGGTCCGGATTGACCCAGCGCATGGGCATGAAGGAATCCGCTCTGCCCGTGCCTCCCGAAGTCCTTTTCAACCAGCCATGGACGGGAAATGTGCGGGAATTGCGCAATTTTCTGGAGCGACAACTCTTGTACCTGCGCATGGGGCGGCCAGCGGAACTAGACGTTGATGCGGGCAGTGAAGGACGTATTTTGAAAGAACCCCTTGAAGGGCTCACCTCCCTGGAGGAACATACCCGCAATTATGTGATAGAGGTTCTGGCGCGTCTGGACTACAACAAGGCCCAAACCGCCCGGGTCCTGGGCATCGGACTGACCACTTTGAAACGATGGCTGAAGCAATGGGATGTGCGTGTGGAGCGCCGCCTAAACAATCAGGAGACCGGATGATTTTTCGTATCGGAATGATCGGATTGATGCTGCTGTGCGGTGGGGCTGACAAGCCCGCTCCGAGGTGGGGAAAGATGCTCCTTACCGATTTGTCTTGTTGCGGACTGTTTTTTGCTACCTCCGAGTTGCCCGACAGCGGTGGAAATATCGTGGCTGGGCGTAGCCGCTACGGCCCTGCAAACCTGTTGGACGGAGACTTTACCACGACCTGGGTGGAGGGCCGGCCCGATGAAGGCATCGGGGAGTCGGTTTTCGTGGTTGTCCCCGACAATTGCCGCACCCTGAGTGTGTTTCCCGGCCATGGGCGCAGCCGGGAGCTTTTTTTGAAAAACAACCGGCCGGCCCGCCTGGAGGTCACTTTTCTAGCGGGAATCCATTGTGAGGGGGAAGTGGCGGAAACAGGCCTGATGTTTCACACCCGCAGGTTTGCACGCGGATTCCCGTTGGAGCTGAAAGACGAATTCCGGCGCCAGACTTTTCCTGTTCCCGTCACATCTACTGAACTTGCGGAGTTCCTGGCCCGGGCGCGGCGGGAATTCAGCCAGGGTTTTGACAGGCCGGTGAAACAGGTGGTGCTGATTGCACAATTGGAAATCCGCGGGGTTTATCGCGGTACCCGCTGGAACGACACCTGCATCAGCGAGGTATTCGCCCACGACCGTTTTGTTCCCAATGGCGATCTATTGTTTCCCCGCGTTTCCCGGGTTTACGTCGATGATACGCGTCCCGGTGCGATTCTTCTGAACACTCCGGATAAATCCGCTGTGGAGGCACTGAAGCAGGCGGACGTGGTTTTCCAGTTGGGGGAGGTGTCAGCAAACGGTTACTGGGCCGTCATCATGCAATTGTCCGCCGCTGCGCCTCCGGGACGGGTGGAAACCCGCTGGCGTTTGCTGGATGTGCGGCGGGCCTGTTTTGTGGAGGATGACCTGGCACGGACGTGGGGAAGCGAAGTGTTCGGCCCATTTTTCCTGGGGCCGGACTCCGGATTCCTCTACCTGGAACACGCCTGCGGCCGCGTCCGGTTGTACTGACCCGCATTCTGCGCGACAATCCCTGCTCGAAATGCAAGCTGAGCCACATTTCTCACAACGATCTGCTGACAGTAAAACCAGGTTAAAGTGAAAAGTGAAAAGTTGAAAGTAAATGCCCTGCAAGATCTCCAAGACCTCCTGCCGACGCTCCCGAGATCTACCTACAGAACTCCCCGGGTATTCCACCTTCCACTTTTTTATTCATTCTTCCTAATTCTTTAGGTTCTCTTCCATTTTGTGTGGGTTTGGGGGTTATACATATTTGAAAAAATGATAAGGCTGCGAGAGTACCCTTTCGGGCACAAATCATCGCTCACCACTTCGGTTCAGACCCATGCGGTCTTCGGCGGACTAAAATGACCCCGGTGGTTATTTGGGATGTAATCCGGGGCATCATTTTACCTTCGGCCGTCCTGCCTCAGACCATGGGTCCCCGGAACCTGCCGTTTGCGTTCGCTTATGCTTTATGCCCTGCGGGTATGTATGCCCTCTGGGTACTCATCACAACAATTTCTCGCTCATCATCTATGCGGATTTACCCACA
>DSBM01000034.1 GCA_011049425.1 Candidatus Aminicenantes bacterium | reverse complement strand
TTCAGAGTCAGATGAGTTCCGGAGTTGCTTACTATGAAGGTGAGTTTTACAACGTTGTTCGTCAAGGCCGAGGCGTTCCAGCGGTTCCCCTTGTGCTGATCGGTATCGAACCATGAGACCTAACAAGGCGCTGCATTGGACGGCTATTCCGATGCGCTCCATAGCTGCCAATGAGCTTGGTCGTTAGGCGAGCTTTTAGAAGCAACTTGGAAAAGGAGCGTGATGACTTCAAAAACCCCTGACCAAACCAAAGCCAAGGTATCGGTCCCTGTTCTTGTGGGGTTTCTATTAACCTTGGTTGTACCGTTGCTATGGGTGTTCATCATCTCCCCGTTGGTGAAACCCTTATTGAACTCACAAGCTTTTATGATAGCTGGCGAGGTAGTTTTTTGGGGATTGGCCTTTGGTGTAATAGCCGTGGTGGTGTTTTGGGAGCGTCAGCCTCTGGAGTTCGGTAGGGGCTCACGGTCTGACCTGGAAAGAGGGGCTGTTGGCATTACTCTTGAGCATGGTTTTGTTTGTGTTGGCACCGATCTTGGTGATCATAGTGGGGCGTGTGATTGGGAGTTCAGTTAGCACAATGGCAGGCTTGGATGAGTTGGCTGAACAGTCAATCGTGCTGCGTATCCTTTTGGCACTCAGAGCAGGGGTTACAGAGGAGATTCTCTATCGGGCGTATCCGACGGAGAGAATGAAAGGCTTGACGGGAAAGACTTGGGTAGGCGCGCTAATGGGACTGGTCGTGTTCACGATCTTGCATGTGCCGGGATGGGGATGGGGGCACAGCATAGGTGTCGTTCTGCCGATAGGGTTGATATTACTGGGCTATACATGTGGAAACGAAACCTTACCTTGAACATCGTTGCCCATTTCTTGACAGATTTGATACTGTTGATTGTTGTGCCGTTGTTGCCGCCGCTGCCACTCTAAAGAGACGAGGGAAGCTCATCTAACAATGCGCTGGAGCTGACGTGGCTATCATGAAGCCTACGGAAATTGGATTGGGCTTGCCGTCAAGATTCTGAACAAGGGGGTGACCGCCTGGGCCGCCACGCAGCTCAACTCGAAGCCGTAAATCCTTGAATCACATGTCCAGACACGCTTTGTATTCTGTAATGAGTATAATAGGCGATTATTCTTAAGCTTAAGCTAATAGCCGAGGGCGCAGCCGTCTTTGCGGGATTCCGATCCGCCCAGGAGCACGCCGCGGTCATGGTCGATCCAGATGCCCTGGTAACCGCCGTACCCCCCGCGCCGGGGCACGATGCGGTGCCCCCGATCCATGAGTTCCCGCACCACGGACCAGGAAATGCCCGACTCCAGGTGCACCACGCCGCCATCGGTCATGGTGCCGCCGTTGGGCTGGGAAGAGCCACTGTGACGGAAGCGGGGGGCATCTCCGGCGGCCTGAACGTTCATGTCGAAATCGATGATGTTGCACAGAATCTGCACGTGACCCTGGGGCTGCATGGCCCCACCCATCACGCCGAAACTGAAAACAGGCTTTCCCCCTTTGGTCACCATGGCGGGGATGATGGTATGAAAGGGTCGCTTACCCGGAGCCACGACGTTGGCATGATCTCTTTCCAGGGAGAACAGGGCGCCGCGGTTCTGGATGCAGAATCCCAGTCCGTCGGGAACGTTTCCGGAACCGAACCCGCCGTAGTTGCTCTGGATTAACGAGACCACATTGCGATGGCGATCCACCACGGTTAGGTAAACGGTGTCTCCCGTTTCCAGGCGGGGATTGCCCGCGGATACGGTACGCGCTGCTCTTTGGGGATCAAACAGTTTGAGGCGGCGCAGGGCATAGTCCCGCGAAATCATTTCCCGGACCGGGACGTCCACGAAAGCGGGATCCGCGTAAAACTTCGCCCGGTCTTCATAAACCATTTTCTTGATTTCCACCAGGGCGTGCAGGTACGCGGCGGTGTTGTGACCCAGGGCGGCCACGTCCATTTCACTCAGCATTGCCAGCATCTGCAGCGCGGCGATCCCCTGCCCGTTGGGGGGAAGCTCCCAGACACGGTAGCCGCGGTAATCCACCGATAGCGGTTCCTCCCAGCGGGGAGTGCAGGCGGCCAGATCTTCCATGGTGAAATACCCGCCCACGCGGTTGGAATAATCCACCATGCGCCGCGCGATGGCGCCGCGATAAAAGGCGTCGGCACCGGATTTCCCGATCAACTCCAATGTGTCGGCCAATTGGGAGTTGCGGAAAACATCTCCTTTGGCGGGCGCTTTGCCGTCCGGGGCATAGAGTTGTTGGAAATTAGGGTAATCCTTGAATGCCGCCACGGACAATTCCCAATAGTGGGCGATCAGTTCGGTCAGGGGGAACCCCGCCCTGGCATAGGCGATTGTGGGCTCAAGAAGGGTTTTGACAGGCAGTTTGCCGAAACGCTCATGCAGGGCAAACCAGCCGGCCACGCATCCGGGAACAGTCCAGCTCAGGGGACCACGATAGGGAACCTGTTCGAGTCCACGCTCACGAAACATCTGCAGGCTATGACCGGAAGGTGCCGCTCCGCTGGCGTTCAATCCATACAGCTTGCCGGATTCGGCGTCCCAGACCAGGGCGAAAAGGTCGCCGCCGACTCCACTTCCCGTGGGTTCCATTAAACCCAGTGCCGCGTCAACGGCAATGGCGGCATCCACCGCGGTGCCGCCTTTCTTGAGGATATCGATCCCGATCCGGGCCGCCAGGGGATGGCTGGTGGCCACCATGCCGTTCCGGGCTACCACTTCCGAGCGGGTGGCCCACTCCGGTCCCGTGATGCGGTCCGCCGCGAACAAACCGGCGGCGAACAACAGGCAAATCAGCACAACAATTCTTAAATCAGGCATGGTAACCTCCCGCGGGAATTCCCGCCATGGTTGTACTGCGGGCGGAGTGGATTGTCCAATCAGGCGCGACCGTACACGCGGGTCAGGTGAGCCAACCAGTCCAGAACACCTGGATTCAGGTCTTGTGGTTTCAACTGCCAGGCCCAGTTGCCGCTTGCCCTGCCGGGGGTGTTCATGCGGCAATCCGCACCGAACCCCAACACGTCTTGCACCGGGATCACGGCCAGGCGGGCGATCGACTGCAGCGCCAGACGGATGATATTCCAGTGCATGTCGTGAGGATTCCCGGCACCCACGTACTCCATTACCCGTTTGCGCGACGCGTCATCGAGCTCCGGGCCGTAGAACCATCCGTTCACCGTGTTGTTGTCATGGGTGCCCGGATAGACCACGCAACAGGGAGAGGAGTAATTGTGGGGAAGGTGGATGTTACCTGGATCCCCGTCAAAGGCGAACTGCAGGATCTTCATGCCCGGCAATTCAAGCTCATCCCGCAGGGCCTCCACGTCGGGCGTAATCTCTCCCAGGTCCTCGGCAATAAGCGGTAGCGGCCCCAGCCGCTTCTGCATCGATTGAAAAAAAGCACTGCCCGGGCCGGGCCGCCATTGCCCGCATTCAGCAGTTCGCGAATCCGCGGGGACCGCCCAATACTTGGCAAAGGCGCGGAAGTGATCCAGACGGACCAGGTGAAACCATTCCAGCATACGCCGCATCCGGTTCTCCCACCAGTGCAGCACGGCCTGGTTCAAACTCGAACCATTGAACCAGTTGTAAAGCGGATTGCCCCAGAGTTGGCCGGTGGCGCTGAAATAATCGGGAGGTACGCCGGCAACGGCTCCAGGCTTGCGCGTGCGTTGGTCCAGGTCAAAGATTTCCGGGTGGGCCCAGGCATCGGCACTGTCCAGATTGACGTAGATGGGAATATCGCCGATGAGCCGAACTCCATGCTGCTCAGCCGACTCTTTCAGCTTCAGCCATTGCCGCTCAAACAGGAATTGACGAAAAACCACGGTTTCCGTTTCCGCCTCATGATCACGACGCGCGACGGCGAGAGCCCGGGGATCCCGAACGCGGATTTCTTCCGGCCAGTCCAACCAGTGCCCTGTTTGGAAGCGCCGGCAAAAACAGGTGAACAAAGCGTAATCGTCCAGCCAGCCCGCCTGGTTTTTTTTGAATTCATTGAACGCGTCCCGGTCCCGCAGAGGAGCGGATTTACAAAAGCCCCTGAACGCCGTTTCCAGGCGGCAACCACATCGTTCCGCGGCAGCGAAATCGACCCGGCCCGCAGCCGGCACTTCCAGGCTGGATAACTCCAAGTCGGGACACCAGGATTCAGCCTGGATCGACTCCAGGTCGATCAGGAGCGGATTGCCGGCAAGGGCGGATGGGGATGCGTAGGGCGAGTAGCCGAATACCGACGAGGTTGGATTCAGGGGAAGAACCTGCCAGGCGCTCTGCCCGGCCCGGACCAGTTGCTCGAGAAATGCTTCCGCTTCCCTTCCCAGCGTACCGATACCGAAACGGCCGGGCAAAGAAGTAATGTGCAGCAACAAGCCGCTGGAACGCTGTTCCCTGCCCAGAGGATCGTTCATTGCTTGCGGGCCGCGGCCAGCATGACCGCCTGGATACGCGGCACCAGCTCATCCATACCGTCCGCCATACCTTCAGCCAGCAATTGATTGTCCAGCAGAAGACGGGACAACTCCGCCAACTCCTCGGAGTCGGGTGACTCGCTATGCATGCGCACCAGCTCTCGGATCAGGGCATGCCCGGGATTGATCTCAAAAATACGCTGCGTGAACCGGTACTCTTCGTTCATCATGCGCATGACTTTTTCCATCTGGGCCGAGGGTCCGTCTCCCGGACGAACCAGCATGCAGGGATGATCTACGAGGCGGCTGGACACACGGACATCCGACACGCGATCCCCGTACAACTTTTTCAGGAAAGCCGCAAATTCCCGTGCCTGGTCGGGATCTTCTTTACCGGCGCCGGAGTCGTCTTTCGCCTCCAGGGATATATCCGCGCTTTCAGCGGATTTGAAAGGGTGCTCCTTGAATTTGCGCAGATGATCCAACACGATCTCATCCAGGGGATCCACCAGCAACAGCACCTCTATCTTTCGCCGCTGGAAAGCTTCCAGAGCGGGATTCTTGCGCAGAGATTTCATGTCGGGACCGGATATGAAAAAGATCTCTTTCTGATCGGGTTTCATGCGTTGCGCATACGATTCCAAATCCACCCACTCCTCTCCATCGCCGTAGGTGGAATGAAACAGCAGAAGCGGAGCCAACGCATCTTTGTGATTTGGATCCGTGGCCACGCCCTCACGCAGATGCCGGCCAAACAAATCCCATACCTTTAGGTAGAGATCACGATCGCGGCGTTGCAGGTCGCCCAGGTGGGAGATGAACTTCTTGACCAGATGTTGACGGATGCGGTCGATTCGGGCATTGTGCTGAATTGATTCGCGTGAAATATTGAGGGGAATCTCCTCGGAGTCGACCACACCGCGCAGGAAACGCAAATACTCCGGCAGGATGTCACGATTGCCCTTGCTGATCAGCACTTTGCGCGAATAGAGGTCAACGCCCGGCTCCGTCGGACCCAACCCCATGGACTCCAACGAGATTCCGGGAACAAACAACAGGGCGTTGAACTGAACCGGGGCGTCGGATGAAAGATGGAGCCAGGTCAACGGTTTCTCCGGTGTATGATCCAGAAACGAGTAAAACTCGCGGTACTGCTCCTCAGTCAGACTGGACTTGGGTTGGGTCCAGATGGCTTCCGCACTGTCAAATTTTCTGTTTTCCAGGTAAATGGGAAAGGGGACGAAGCGGGAATGCTTGTGCAGCGCCCGGCGAATCCGCGTGGGATCAAGAAATTCCAGGGCATCCTTTTTCAGGCGCAACTCGATGCGCGTGCCCCGGGTCTTTTTCACAGCTTCCCGGATGGAGTAGGCCGAGTCTCCCTTTGAACTCCATAACCAGGCTTTGGCATCGGCAGCCAACCCTCGGGTGGTCACATGAATCTCTTTGGCAACCATGAACGCGGAGTAGAATCCCACGCCGAACTTGCCGATCAAATCGACCTGACGATCGGACGCGGAGTCAGACAAATGCCTGAGAAACTCGGTTGTGCCTGAATGGGCGATCGTGCCAAGATTTTCAATCAACTCCTCACGGGTCATGCCGATACCGTTATCTTCAATGACCAACGCTTTCTGAGCCTGGTTCACCGAAATGTGAATGGCCAACTCTTCCTCTTTATCGGCAAGCTCCGGGTGGGTCAGAAGCTGAAATTGAACTTTGTTTAACGCATCCACGGCGTTGGACACGAGCTCCCGCAAAAACACTTCCGGGTTCTGATACAATGAGTAAACCAGGATATTCAGCAATTGCCGGACTTCGGATTGAAATTCAAAGGTTTGTTTTTTGTCTTTTTCGCTACTCATGCTTCCTCCTCAATGCAACTCGTTTCCCCGATCCGGATTGACTCCATTATTTCTCCAGCAACCGGGAAACCGGGACAAAGTGTACGCCCATGCCGCGAACCTCGTTGACCGCATCCCGGATGGCTTTGAGCGTGGTGGGGTAAGGATGTCCGATAGCCACGGCGTATCCGCGGCTGCGGGCCAGCTTGGCCCCTTTTATCACTTGACTGCGTGCGTAATGATAGGTGACTTGATCGTTGTTGATGTCTTCGAGAAAGACATCCCGCTGCGTCGCGGCCACGTTCATCTTCCTGGCCATGCTGTAGGCCACCGTGGATACGGAGGTACGGGAGTCCACGAAAAACAGTCCCTCTTCTTTCAATACGGACAATACCCGACTCATGGTTTGGGGATCGCCGGTAGTCAGTGAGCCCATATGATTGTTGATCCCCCGGGCATAGGGCACCAGGGTGCGGGAGCGATGGATCAAACGACGTATGGTGGTCAAATCCGCACCTTTGAGAACAAACTGGTCGGGATCGGGTTCCAAGTTGCGATTGGCGGCCTGCATGGGCAGGTGAATGATCTGTTCAATGCCGTACATATGGAGCTGGCGGGCTTCGTCATAAGCGTAGGGGGCGTGGGGAATCACGGCTGCCGTGACGGGAACGCCCAACCGCTTCAACTCCAGGGACCCCAATTCGTTAAAGCCGATATCATCGATGATGACTGCCAAGCGTCCTTTGATGGGCTTGCCGGAATCCGGAAGCGGTGCCGCCTCAGGAGCTGGGGCTCCCGTGGTAATGAGCATCAGGTGGGAAGCTTCTCCTGCATCAGAGTGGATGGAATACAGGTAAAGATGCTCCCCGTTGAGGTGCTGGACTTCCTCAATTTTCCAGTGGCGGCCGTGAACCTTCGCCAGTTTCTCTAGTTCGTCCACCACTTTTTTGCGCTTTTCATCCCCCAGTTTCCATTTGACATGATAGCGCCCGCGGGAATCCTGAACCAGGCTGTAGTTGGGATCCCGGGAATCCATGAGTCGCATCAACTTGTGGTGAAACGAATCCTTCGGCTTACCGGCATCAACCGCTTTTCCGCCATGCGGCCGACCCAGAACGCGAGACAAAAGGAAGGTAGGCTTGCCGTTGCGATGATCCAAGTATTCCAGGACGATAACGATCCCCAGGGCCAGGGCGGCAAACAGCAGAAAATAAGCCAACACATTGCTTTTTCTACGGCGGATTTTTCTTGCGCTCATTGTTCTCTCTGTAACATGGATTGCGCCCGGGCCAGGGTCGCGTCATCTTTCGAGGTTCTGACATTCGGAGTCAGAGATTCGTGCTGGATGTTTTTGCCGTCCCAGCAGAAAAATCCATCCACATGCACCAGTTCACCACCATCCGGCAGGGCAATCCGGCGCAAATGAGCGTTAAATCCTGCACTTTTTTCTCCCACCAGCTTTGTGCCCGCCGACCGCATAAATCGTGCCAGTATTTCCGCATACATGACGGTTGCCGGACCAATCAACACGGCCATGCGCGGTTGTGCAGCGCTGAGTTTCCCGGCACGGATGCGTTGGGCGCCATTGCGTGTGTGCAGGGTCAGCCCTGCGACAGGCGGCAGCAGGAGGTCCGCAAGGGACAGGCAAGCCCCCAGTTCACCATCCTGGTAATTGCGCAGGTCAACGATCCAGTTCCGCCCCGGACGCGACTGAAAAAGCGACGAAACCATTGTTACCGCTGCCGGGGTCAGGCGCCGCAGATCCAGGTGTATAGTGGAACCGGCGAGATTGTGAAATTCCACGTCTGAAAGCATGGGAATCGCGGAAACAGCGATTTCTACGGGGTTGAGCGAGTCGGCACGATTTACGGCCAGGTGAAACGTCTTTTCGGCAGTGGCGTACAGCAAAAGCTGAGCCTCCTCTAAAGTTCGCCCCGTCAGGCCTATGCCGTCAATACCTTCAATCATGTCACCCACTTGCGCGGCGGATCGCGCCGCAGGGGAACCGGGCAGGACACGGGAAACACGAAAACCCCGCTCAGTGGGGAGAATCCAGATTCCGGCCCAGAAACCCCGGCCTTGCCTCCGGGATCTCGATGCCGGAACCAGGTCGGGCGGAATGTAGGAAGCAAAGGAATCCAGTCTTCGCAGCATGGTTGCGTACGCTCCCGGCCAGGCTTTCTCTGGATCAACCACATCCACATAGTGCTCCTGAATCAACCTGGACACTTCAGCGTAAAGCGAGCGTGCGGAAACCGGATCCTCTTTATTCGCAGCCGGCGGATGCAAAACCCACAGGCGCACAACGACCACGGTGGCCAAGAGGACCAGAAAAACCAGTGTAGACCTTCGCATGGGACCGATCCGCTATTTTACCCCAAAGCACCTGAGGCATCAAGCCGCCGATCAGCGGGAAGATAGCCACTGGAGGGGGTCACTGGGCTTGAGGTCCGTGCGGATGGCAAAGTAGAGGGACGGCCCCGAAGTAGAACCACTGTCTCCTACCACGGCAATCACCTCTCCCGACTTTACCCGCTCACCCTGACCTTTTGCGAATCGCGCGCAATGGCCGTAGAGTGAATGGAAGTTCTTGGCATGCTGAAGAATGATCAGGTTGCCGTATCCTTTAAAATAATCGGCAAAAATCACTTTCCCCGGATAAACCGCCCTGATGCTGCGGTTGCCGCTTGGTTTGATTTCAATGCCGTCGTTCATGATAAACGTGTTGAACCGAGTACTGCGCTGTCGCCCGAAGCGCGATGAGATCGTCCCCGTCAGCGGCCATGGCAGACGGCCCTTCAAGGCGTTCAGGTGGCTCATGGGGGTCAGCGTGTCTCCGGTCCCGGCGCGATGGATCAGGTCTTCGAGCTCCCCGGCCCGGGCACGCAGTTCATTGAGTAAACGCAGATAGGTGCTGCGATCCCGATTCACCCGGGAAACCGCCTCTTTCTGCTGGGAACGCAATGCATCCAGTCGCTGGATGGCCTCCTGATGCGCCTGTTCGCGGCGGCTTAACTGTTGTTGCTGACCATCCAGTTCCCGGTTCACTTGCTCGAGCTTTTGTGTCTTCTTGCGCACGGAGTGGATCTGATCCAGATGGTGGCGGATCAGGATCATGAACAGGTGATAGTTGTGAAACAACTGATCCAGTGATTCGACCCGCAAAAACAGTTTTAAATAAGATTGCCCCCCCAACTTGTACAGGTACCGTGCCACCTTTCGTACCCGGATACGTTCGAGTTCCAACTCTGTTTCCAACAGACCGCGGCGTTCCTGGTTGGCGCGGATCTGATCTTGCAATTGGCGTTGTCCCAAATGAATGCGTTGAATCCCCAGCTGCTCACGCTCAATTTTCAGGTCGATCCGCGCCAACTCGGCCAGGATGGGTTGGCGGACGGCATCCAGGGAATTCAAGCGCTCGTTGACACGCCCGATCTGCTTGCGAAGGGAATCGAGTTCTTTATGCAGGTCCGGGGCGGCGCCGGGGGCCGGGATTCCACCGGCCATGACCCAACCAACCAAAAAAACAAACAACCATGGACGCCTCTTGGTCATGGACACGATCCAACCGCGATTATAATGCATGTTCCCCACAGGGCCAAACCCATCGATTCTATTCATTTGAGCGGCGGTAAAAAACAAACACCAGGCCGCCAAGCAGACCCACCATAATGCGAAAACCCAAATCCACAAACTCTGCCGCAAGGGCAAATGCGGCTGGAAATCGCATCAGGGTTCTGAATCCAGCCGTGCGAACCCCCAACCCGTTAATGGCCGGTACAACCATCAACAAAAACACCATGATGGGAACATTCAGCACGAAATCAACAAAATCGGGAACACGGTTCAGGGTGCGCGCAATCACCCAGTAATAAACCACCATGTTGAACTGGAACACCAGGCTGATTCCCAGGCAGGCTCCCAAGCTGGCCGGCCGGCGATAATACGCCCAGAGGCTTTCAACCGCGGCCTGGATACGACTACCCATACCGGTCGGCAGCAGCCTGCGCAGACGGGGAAGCCATCGAGACGCCGTACGGGGGTGGCCCAACACAACCGACAGCACGGCCAGCGCCGTCAATGCCAGAATCACCACGGAGATCAACCGGTTTCGCGACGTTCGCAAAGGGCCGTCCACCACTATACCAACAGCCGCGATCAGCATCAGGGCGGCAAGTCCGCTCAACCGTTCAACCAAAACCACCATCAGCGACATGGCACCCCGGGACGAATCCCTGCGGCTTTGCACCACTCTCAGGGCATCGCCGCCAATGGTGGAGGGCAGAAAATTGTTGAAAAAGGTGGACATGATATAAAAGCGAAAGAGACGTTTATATGGGGGATAGTGGTCCTGTGCGGCAAGCAATACTTTCCAGCGTAGGGTCAGAAGGGAATAGCCCAGCATCATAAGGCCCAAGGCGGCCAACAACCAGATCGGCCGGGCCATGGAAAACACGCGCACAAACTGGAGCCAGGCTCCGTGAAGCCCACCGTATCTGTCCGCCAGGTTGAAAACAAAATATCCGATCAGCAAAGCGCTGACCGTCAGCCGCAGCAACCAGGAAAACCACTTTCTTTTCATTTCGATCGCGGATGGTATTTGCGGTAAACCTTTAAGAGGTCACCATAATTCAGGCTGGTGTACTTCTGCGTTGTGGCCAGATTCGTGTGGCCCAAAAGTTCCTGGATAATCCTGAGGTTCGCCCCTCTCTGCAGCAGGTGGGTGGCGAAACTGTGGCGGAACAGGTGGGGATAAACCCTGCGGGTACTCTGCGTCAATGTTTGGAAAGTGGCCTGCAGAATACGCTCAATGGACCGTTCCGAAATGCCGCTTCCCCGGACGTTGAGAAACACTCTGTCAGGCAGAGAAGAAAAACGGGCACGACAAGCATCCATATAGCGTGTCAGCAAACGGCCGGCATGGGCATTGAATGGAACGATTCGTTCCTTTCTTCCTTTTCCCATTACCCGGATCAAACCTTCATTGACGCGAATATGGTCATGAGTCAGCCCCGTTAACTCAGATACCCGCAGCCCCGTAGCGTACAGCAACTCAAAGATCGTCTTGTTGCGCAACCGGATAAAAGTGTCTTCGGGCAGGCGGTCGAGAAAACCCAGCACTTCCGCCTCGGTAAGAATCTGGGGAATTTTGCGATCAATCTTGAGCGACTGGATACCATCAAAAGGATTGTCCTTGATGCGGCCCCGCTGAACCTGAAAATCACAGAAAGATTTGACCGCGTAGATCTTGCGGGCCACCGTGGTCTTGTTGCCGCTTTGCAGGTAAGCCCAGGTAATGAAGTCGCGTGCCGACTGCCGGTCGGCTTTGAGCCGGTTTTCTTTAAGGAAAGAGAGATACTGGCGGATATCCTGCCCGTATGCGCGCAGAGTGTGTTGCGATACATTGCGAATATCGCGCAGATATTCCAGGTAGTCGTTTAGAACTCTTGACGACGAATCCATTGGTCCAGGGTCTCCAGGGCCCGTTGGGCCAGTTGTTCTTTGCGCTCTCGTTTCGAGAGTTTCCGGCTTTCCCGGGACAATTCCAGGGGCGCCAGAAGACCGAAAGAGAACTTGGTGGGCCGGAAATTCTTCCACTCTGCGGATGAAACGTAATCCAGCAGGGCACCGCAGGCGGTTTCCCCGGGCAACGGTACCAGAGGCCGCCCGGTAAGATGACGCGACATCTGGCGCCCTGCCAGCAGGCCGGAGCAGATCGATTCCACGTATCCCTCCACTCCGCTGATTTGACCGGCGAAAAACAACGAATCCCTTCTGCGGGCACGCCCTGTCGCGTCCAGGATCAGGGGCGCATTGATATACGTATTGCGGTGCATGCGCCCGAAACGTTCAAATTCAGCCGCTTCCAACCCGGGGAGTGTACGGAAGATACGCTTCTGTTCTTTCCACTTCAGCCTTGTCTGGAAACCCACCATCTGGTAAAGGGTTTCACGGATATTGTCCCGGCGCAACTGAATCGCGGCAAAGGGCATATGCCCGGTGCGGGGATCCTTTAATCCTACCGGCTTCATCGGTCCGAATGCCAATGACATGGGTCCCCGGCGGGCGATCTCTTCTACCGGCAGGCAGGCCTCGAAAAAAATCCCTTTCTCGAAATCGGGGAGTTCTACGGTCTCCGCCTTGACCAGCTCGGAAACAAAAGCATGATAGTTACCCTCAGCCAGGGGAATATTAAGGAAATCGGCCTCGCCCTTATCGTAACGAGTGCCGCGAAAAACCCGGAAGAAATCGATGCTGTCGGAACGAATGATGGGGCTGGTGGCATCGTAAAAAAAAAGGTGCCTGCGCTGGGTAAACCGCGTGAGGTGCCGGGCAAACACCGGGCTGGTCAGTGGTCCGGTAGCCACAATCACGGGAACATCGGTTTCAGGCAACTCCCGCGTTTCTTCGCGGATCATTTCAATGCCGGGATGGGCCGCCAATGTGCTTTCCATGTTTTCAGCCAATTGATGCCGATCCACGGAAAAACTACTCCCTGCGGGTACGCGGAATTGGGCGGCGGTTTGGAGGAAACGACTCCCCAGCAACTCCAGTTCCGCTTTCAACAAACCGGAAGCCGAGTGAAGCTCCGTTGAGCCCAGGGAATTGGAACAAACCATTTCACCGGCAAACGGCGTTTCGTGAATTTCGGTGCCGGTTTGCGGTCGCATTTCGTACAGTTTCACCCGGATTCCCCGATCCGCCATTTGCAACGCGGCTTCACTGCCGGCAAGCCCGGCGCCGATCACCTGAACCGTTGGGATCAAACGGAATCCTCCCCTGATTCCGTCTTTTCAGATGGAGGTGACTTCTGAATATAGGTACATTCCGGATATCCCGAGCAACCGACAAAGTAGCGCCTGGTTTTGCGGGAATAGCTTTTGCGCAAGGGTTTCCCGCACACAGGACACTCTCCCAGTTCCGGCTCTTCCGTCTCGATATGGCGGCACTCGGGGTACCCGGTACAGCCGACAAAGTGTTGCCGCGTCTTGGGTGAATAACGACGAACCAGGGGTTTGCCGCACTGGGGACATGAACGATCCAGAGGTTCGTCCTTGGGACGGGGAGTATCCTTGTCCAACCGCTCCGTATAGGTACACTGGGGATATCCATTGCAACCGACGAACCAGCCGTTGGTTTTGCGTGAATACTTTTTTACCAGGTCTTTGCCACACTCGGGACAAGCCCGGCCCACTTTCAGGTCCACTTTTTCCGTATTGCGGACCTGGTCGAGGTTTTGTTCCAGGTGTTGATAGAAACGCTGAATTCCCTGCACCCAGTCCAACTTACCTTCGGATACTTTGTCCAGTTGCTTTTCCAACTCCGCAGTAAAGGAATACTGCATCATATCCGAAAAGTGTCTATCCAGGTATTCCGTCACCTTGATCCCCAATTGTGTCGGGACAAAACGTCGCTCTTCTCGAACAATGTAATCCCGCTTCCCCAGGGTGGAGATGATCTTGGCATAGGTGGAGGGGCGCCCGATCCCCTTCTCTTCAAGAATCTTGACCAGGCTGGCCTCCGTGTACCGTGACGGCGGCTTGGTAAAATTCTGTTTGGGGGTAACAGCCAGAGCATTCAGAACCTCTCCTTCCTCTAAAGGTGGCAGCAATGGCGTACCGCTGTCGGTATTCCAACATTTTAAATGACCATCAAAACGGATTACTTCGCCCTTTACGGCAAAAAGATAGTTACCATTTGCGATGTCGAAAGTGGTGACATCGATGCGAGCGGCTTTCATCTGGGAGGCCATGAAGCGGTCCCAGATCAGGCTGTAGATTTTAAATTGATCCGCACTTAAGAAGCCCTTGATGTCTTGCGGGTGGTAGAGTGGCACACTGGGACGGATGGCTTCATGGGCATCCTGGATCTTGCCTTTGCGCCCGAACACATTGGCTTTGTCGGGCAGGTACTCTTTTCCCCAGGTTGAGCGGATGAAATCAGCGGCGGCTTCCCGGGCGGAAGTGGAAATGCGGAACGAATCCGTACGCATGTAAGTGATCAGGCCGGTTTGTTCTCCTCCTTCAAGGTTCACGCCTTCGTAAAGCGATTGGGCCACTTTCATGGTCTTGCTGACGGGAAAACGATGTTTTTTAAAAGCTTCCTGCTGAAGCGTGGAAGTGATCAGGGGTGGAAGCGGCTTGGGGCGGCGAACCCGCTTGCGAACCGCTTTCAAAATATAGGGGTTTCGCGACAACTCATCCAGTATGTGCCGGGCGGCCTTTTCATCCGGAATCAAAAGCTTTTTGCCGTTGTGCTTCTCCAGGCGCGCGTGAAATGCCGGTGGGGCGCTGCCTTCCAACTCCGCGCCAATCGTCCAGTACTCTTTCTCGATGAAAGCCTGAACCTCTTTTTCCCGCTCCACGATGAGTTTGAGTGCGATCGATTGCACCCTGCCCGCGGAAAGGGGACCGCCGATCTTTCGCTGCAGCACGGGACTGATCTTGTATCCGGCCAGGCGGTCCAGCACACGCCGCATCTGCTGCGCGTTCACCTTATCCTGATCGATATCCACGGGACATTGCACCGCCTCCGATACCGCCTGGCGCGTGATCTCGTGAAACAGAATGCGGAATATCCGCTCATTGGAGGGCCTGAGAATCTCCTTTAAATGATAGGCAATGGCTTCGCCCTCACGATCCGGGTCCGGAGCCAGGAAAATTCGTTCGCAGCGTCTGGCCAGTGCCTTCAGATCCCCGATGACCTTCTTTTTATCCTTCAATTCTTCATAGTGCGGCTTGAAATTGTTCTGCACATCAATGCTGAGGATATGGGGATTCAAGTCGCGAACGTGGCCCATGGATGAGCTGACCAGGTAATCCTTGCCGAGATAGCGGGATATCGTTGATGACTTGGCGGGTGACTCAACAATAATCAAGGTTTTCTTTGTCATGACTGCTTGCGGTATCCGTCTCCTTCCTCGCGGATAAACCCCTTCATTGTCAATTCAAGCAGCAGGGAAACCACTACCGGAACGGGAAGGTTCAATGTTTCCACGAAATCGTCAATATGTTTTACCCCATCCGTGCTCATCAAGTCAAGCACGCGACGTTCCCGGGAAGAGAGACCGGCAAGCGACCGTTGGCCCGCATCCGCACTCAAACCGTACTCTTCAAGTATGTCTTGCGGTTGCTGAACCAGTTTGGCGCCTTGCTGGATCAATTGATGCGGACCCGAACTAAGAGGCGAATCGGCCGGACCCGGGACAGCCAGCAACTCACGGTTCTGGTCCAGGGCCATGCGCGCGGTGATCAGCGAGCCACTGCGCAATGTTCCCTGCACCACCATCACCGCCCGGCACAACCCGGAAATGATGCGATTGCGTACAGGGAAAAGAAACGGCTGAGGCGGAGTTCCCAAAGGGGCCTCGCAGATAATGCATCCATTTTTCTGGATGCGGTCATGAAGGCTGCGATTGCCCGCCGGATAAAGGTGATCCATGCCACAGGCGTTGACTCCCACGGTTGGGTGACCGCCGTCAAGGGCAACCCGATGAGCCAGGGTGTCGATGCCGTAAGCCATACCGGAAACCACCGTTATTCCAGCCATAGAGGCGGGAGGAATCAAACGGTTAACCATGCGCCTGCCGTAGGCGTCCGCCTTGCGTGATCCCACCACAGCCAACTGCATGCCCTGGAGATGGCGCGCATCTCCACGTACGTAGAGAATTTCCGGCGGGTCGTAGATTTCCTTTAACAATGGCGGATAAGCCGGATCATCGCGCAATATCAATGCCGTTCGCAGTTGTCGGCACTTTGCGATTTCCTCGTGCGCGGCCGCCAGGTATTTTTGCGGGAATCCTTCCAGTGCGTCGAAAGGAAATCCCAGGGAGCGGACATCGGCGCGATCCATACGCAAAAGATCCCGCAAACCCAGATTGCGCCGCAACATGCGCCGGCGGGCCGCAGCATGATGCCAGCAGAAAAGATGGGCCGCGATGGTGTGCAGCCGGAAATCATTCAGCGGCTGAATCACCGTTCGGCGGAAGAACGATCAGGGGGATCGAAGTGGCCAGCAACACTTTCTGAGTCACGCTTCCCATCAGGAACTTTTCCAGGCCCCTGCGCTGGCTGGTTGCCATAACGATCACATCTATGTCCTGATCGGCGGCCACTTCAATGATCTTGTGTGCCGGTTCCCCGGTCTCATGAATGATGTTTTGCACTTCGTAGTCCATATCGGCGGCGACATCGGCAATGCGCCGGTTGATGCGTTCCATCAACTGATGGTGTTTCAGTGCGGGAACCTTGTAGTTGTAGAATTCCGCCACGTGGGTCACGAGCAATTCAGAGCGAAGTTGCCGTGCCAGGGCAATGGCATAACACAACTCCCGCATAGACAACTCGTTCAGATCCACCGGAGCCAGGATGCGCTTGATGGCGGCTTTGCGCTTTTCTTTTGGCACCACGAACACAGGGGCGTGTGAGTTTCGCACCAACCGCGCCGTCGTGGATCCAACCAGGATCTGTTCGATCTCCGATAAACCCCGACGTCCGGCAAAGATCATGTCGATGGAATGCTCTTGGGCATAGTTGGAGATCTCTTCACTGGCGATTCCTTCTCGAACGGCCGCGACGAAGTCCAATCCTTTGTGCTTGGCGATCTCAGCCAATTTGGAAACGGATTTTTCCCGGGTGGACTCAATCTCCAGGCGCAAGTCTTCCAGGGAAAAGAAAGCAGCTTCGTAAACCCAGTCAGAAAAGCGCGGCAAGACGTAGAGAGCATGGGCTTCGGGTTGGATCCGGTTTTGCACCCATCGCATCCAGGATAAGCAGGACATGCTCTCATTCGAGAAATCAGTGGCCCAGAGAACCCGCTGGATCTGAAAGGAGTGTTTTTGTTTCATCTACTTTTTCGCTATAGATTGTTTCAGGTTTTTTGATGGAATAAACTTAACGATCTTTTTGGACGGGATAATCATGGGATTCTGAGTATTGGGATTGATGACCCGCTTGTTGTCTCGACGGATGATCTTGAACGTGCCGAAATTTGAGATCAGTACTTTGCGTCCGCTTTTCAGTTGCTCCACCACTACCTGAATCATGAAATCGATGAATTGATAGGACTCAAATTTCTTGATGTCCAACCGGCGGGCCATGAGTTCCGAAATCTCTCGTTTGTTCATGCGCACTCCTGGTCTCGCTTTACCACAGGGGAAAAATATTGTCAACAATAACGGGTGTTCAGTCCAAATTCCCCTGTTTTCCTCTTGACATGAACGTTGACATCACACGCAGAGAATCCTATATTAGTCAGTAGAATCGGATTCCATTGCTTGGATCCGCGGAATGGAGAATGAAACATGAACCACACCATTGAAGCCCGCTCCAAAATATACGAAGACGCTTACCGCCGGGTAAGGCAGCGCATCACTGAATGGGCGGCCTCCAGGCAACTCTGCCGACGTACCGGCGGCTGGAGCGACCGGTTTCTGCAATACCTGCTGGTTTTTCCCGACCTGGTGCATCTGACCATCCGCTTGCTCATGGACCGGGCCGTGCCCCCGGCAGTTAAGGGACGGCTGCTGATTGCCATGGCCTACGTGATCATGCCGCTGGATTTCATTCCCGATGTGATCCCCTGCGCCGGCCTGATTGACGACCTGTTGGTTACAGCCGTATTGCTGAACAAAACCTTTAACTCCGGCGGCCCGGATTTTCAGAACAGGCTCCTGACCAGCTGGGCGGGAAATCCCGAATTATTTGAAAAAGTGCGCGAAATCGTTGCGGTTCTAAACGAAATTGCAGCCCAGATACCACGAACGCTGTTGAACTACATCCGCCGTAGGGGCTGAACGTTTTCGCACGATAATGAACGGTCGAAGGTATGCCGGATGATATCGGTCAAGGTGATTGAGGCAAAGCGGTACTCGATCAGGTCCACCAGGTAGTCCCACAACGGCCGAGCATAGCAGGTGTCAAAAAGCGGGCAAGTGTCCCCGTTGACGCAGTCAGACAAACGGATTTTTTCGTTAAACGCGGAAAAAAGCTTTTGGATCGAAATCAGGTCCGGAGACATCTGCAGCCGGTAACCCCCGTAAATCCCCTGCACGCTGTCAATCAGCCCGGCCTTTTCCATTGGACCCGCCAGTTTGCGCAGGTATTTCGGTGATACTTTCATGGCCTCACCAAGTTCCGCGGTGCTGCGCACTTTACCCGGTTCTTCCGCCAGGGCAAGCAACATGCGCAGACCGTAACGCAACTTGGTATTGATCTTCATCGCCATGTTGTACCGCAGGTCCGGGAATGCTAATCCGCCGGGATCGGGGCAAAAAAAACCCCGCGGCTGGGGGCACCGCGGGGCTTATCGAATCTTGAGTATCTCTTTTTCAGGTCAGCCGCCCAGTTGTTCCAATTTTTTCATCTTTTCTTCCATGGCCAGCTGGCGTTGTCTCAATCTCTGGAATTTTTCTACATCTTCCTGTGCCTTGGCCGTGAATTCCTCGCGTTTCAGCGGTTCCACCTTGATCATTTCACGCCACAGCAGGTTGCTGTACGCCCAGGGTTCCGCGTAAGTGGGGTTGAGTTCCACCGACCGCTCCAGGGCCTGGAAACCGCGATCCAACACGTTGCGCCGCTCCTGGGCGCTCATCATGTCGATGGGTGTCTGGAAACTCTTGAACCAGCATACCACGCCAAGAGAATAATAGGCTTCAGAAAGCTTGGTCTTTTTTTCCCCGGGCATCTGATCCTGGATCTCTTTTAAGCCCTCCAGCTTGGCATTGACCGCTTCGCGTTTTTCGGCCAACGCTTTTTCCAAGGCTTCTTTGTCGCCGATTTCACGGATCTGCTGTTCTTTTTCCTCGATCATCTGCTTGCGCGCATCTGCGGAAATCGTACGGTTCTTGCGTACATGCTTGTCAAGGTATTCTTCGATCTTTTCAATATCCGACACCTTCCGTTCAAGTTCTTGGATTTCCAGGCGTTCCATCTGGATTTCCGGGGCCGTCATGGCAATGATCATGGATTCAAAAGCGTCCATGGCTTCATACCATTTGCGCTTGTTCTGCAGGTAATTGGCGTAGTACAGATAACCTTCCGGATCTTTCGGATCGAGAGCTATGCGTTTTTTGAACATCTCCCCGGACTTGTCTTCTTGATCGTACTTAGAGTAAAAGTCGGCCAGAATGTAGTAGGATTTGGGATTATCCGGTTCGTTTTCCAGGATCCGCAAATAGTACTTCTCTGCTTCTTCGGCGTTTTCCATCTTGTCGAAGATGTCGCCGAGAGCCAGGTAGATCTGTTCATTTTCCGGATCGTTTTCCAGGGCTTTCTGCAGGTATTCCACAGCTTCCTGTGCGTACTCCTCATTGCGGTCCGTGCCGCGGCCGGGACGATACAGGCTGGCGTACGCCGTGCCCACGTGAAAGTAAATCAATTCCAACTTGGGGTTTAATTCCAGGGCCTGCTCATATTCCTTTACCGCCTTGGCGAACTTCTCATCCCGGTAGTATTTGTTGCCTTTATTGAGGTGGTCGTTGGCCTTCAAGTTGTCCAGCTTGAGATTCTCGCAGCCGGTAAACGAGAATGAGAGCACAAGTAATGCAGCGAACATGCCGATTAAGAGCAGTATCGACGTTTTTCTCATAAGAGCCTCCTCCAAGTCTTCTATATAAATAAACCCTTGGCAAAAGTCAAGCCAAAATGTGTTGTTCCACTCAATTCCAGCCCTATCAGACGCGGTAAAACCACATCAAAAACATCCATAAGTCCTGAATATAGGGAATTCGTTTGTTGTTCAGAAAGATCACCGTGGTCTCGGCTCCCTTGACCAGCTCAAACAACTCATAAAGTTCATCCACGCGGTCCGGCGAAAAACCGGCGTAGACCCTGTAGAAATCACCTTCGCCTTCTTCCATGAAATGGGGGTTCCGCCTGGCCAGTTCAAGCGCCCGCTCGAAATTCCGCGTCAATTGCTTCTGGAAACGGATGGTGATCTTAAAGCAGCGGTTGGATTTTTTGGGATTCAGGATGTTATCCAACTTTTCCCGCTGAATGATCTCAGATGCGTTCATGGAGTTGGTATTATACGCCAAAAACACAATGAAATAAAGAGACAAAATCTCAGGTCGGGTTTAACGGCACGATCGACGTGTCGATCACTTTTCTTCCCCGCTCGGCAAAATCCACCAGCAAGCGATGGGTGTCAATGCGCTTTTCAATCCGTCCTTGTCCGAATATCGGGTGCACGACCTCTTCTCCGGAAGCTTCTCTAACCGGAAGCGGGTCCCGGCCGGCGCTGATTTCCTCCGGGGAGTGCGCAAAGCGGTAGAGGCGGGCGGGCAGCGAACTGAGGAAAGGAGACAAGCGCTCTGAACCGGTTGACACGATCAAGTGATGAATGGCCCGGGTAGAGGCTACGTAGAAGAGCCTGCGTTCCTCTTCCCACTCATGCAGGCCCTTGCGCAGAAAAAACGGTAAGTAAGTGGCATTGACACCCGCCGCAATCACGGTCTTGAATTCCAAACCTTTGGCATTGTGCATGGTTAAGAGAAAAGCATCAACGGAATGGTTGTGATCCTTGTCAAACGCATCCACATTGATACGATCCAGCAAGTCGGTGATTTGGGGGTTGGTCTCGTTTTCTTCCCAATTGCGCACAAACTCCTCCAACTCGTCCAGATTCAGTAAGCGTTCTTCCTCTTCCCGTTGCCGCAGAATCTTTCGATAACCGGAAAGCTTCAACAAAGAACGCAGCACGTCGGCGTATCCGGACCGGGGCGGATCGGCTGAAAGTTGCTCCAGGTGAAGCAGAAACGGCTTGGACCGGGCTTTCTGAGGCATCATGCGAAACAAGGTGGCCAGCAGGGGTTGGCCGGAGTGTTGGGATTCTCTTTCCAATTGGTCCAATGTGCGGGGACCGATCCCCAGGGGAAGGCTGTCGGCCAGGCGCCGAAAGGCCAGGTTGTCCGATTTGTTTAGGGCCAGCCGCAATACCGCCATGGCATCTCGAACTTCTTTGCGATCAAAAAACCGCTGCCCCTTGATAATGCGAAAAGAAACCCGCCCCCGGGCAAACGCGGTTTCCAAAGCCAGGGATTGGGAATTGATTCGATAAAGAATGGCTACAGGCAAGCGTTCCGGGAAAGTTTTTTTCCACAAAGAGACTAAATCCGCGATCTTGCGCGCCTCGTCCTGCTTGGAAACGGAGTGCAGTACGCACACCGGAGGCCCTTGCTCGCGTTCGGTCCACATCGACTTTCTTTTCCGTTCCCGGTTCATACCGATAATATGGTTGGCAAAATCCAGGATGGGCTTGGTGGAGCGGTAATTCTGTTCCAGCTTGATCACCCGGGTGTTGGGAAAATCGCGCTCGAAATCAGTCAGGAAACGAACGCTGGCGCCGCGCCAGGAGTAGATGGCCTGATCATCGTCGCCCACCACGGTAACACCATGGCGGCGTCCGGACAAAAGGCGGATCATTTCGTACTGATTGGGATTGGTGTCCTGGAACTCATCCACCACAACGTATTGGAACCGGTCGCCATAAAAGCGCAGGAGTTGCGGGTCGCTCTGCAACATCTTAACGGGAAGAGAGACCAGGTCTTCAAAATCCCAGACCTGTTCGCGGACCTGACAATCGTGGTAACGCCGGAAAAATCCAACCTCCTGGTTGGAAAAACCGCGTGCCTCCAGCAAATCCGGATTGTTGGGATACAGGGAATTCATCTTGGCCAGGTTGATCCGTCGACGTAACTGATCCCGTTGGTCCCGGGTCAAACCCGGCAAATACTCCCGGGCCAGGCGGTCCATGATGCGTCGCTGCTCGTTATCATCGATAACCGACCATTCCGGTGCGAATCCCTTTTCTTTACCGCTTTCACGCAACATTCTCAGCCCCAGCGCGTGAAAGGTGGATATCATGAAACGGCGGGCATCGATTCCGGTCAACTGCTCAATCCGGGTTTTCATCTCCGCTGCCGCCTTGTTGGTGAAAGTAACCCCGAGAACGTTACCGGGATTCAGCCCTTTCTCTTTTACCAGGTAAGCGATCTTGTGGGTAATGACGCGCGTTTTGCCTGAGCCCGCACCCGCAACCACCATCAGGGGTGAATCAAAGTAGAGAACAGCCTCCCGCTGCCGCGGGTTCATTTTCTCCAGCCATTCAGTCGACATGGCGGCGTTGAATCATGGGAACGAACTGAACGGGGATCAGATTGGTGCGTTTCAGGCGGCCGTCCGCCTCTTTCTCGACCAGGATGAGTTCCTGGACCTGACTGGAAAAGCTGACGGGAATCACCATCCTCCCACCCACGGCCAGTTGCCGGATCAGCGGCTCGGGGATGTGATCCGGGGAACAGGTGACGATGATACCGTCATAGGGGGCATGCTCCTCCCAGCCCAGGTAACCGTCCCCCGTCTTGAAAGAGACGTTGTCGTACCCCATTGAGCGAATCCGGCTGCGGGCCTTGGCGGTAAGACTCCCGTATATATCGATGGTATAGACGCGCTTGACCAGTTCCGCCAGGATCGCGGCCTGGTATCCCGATCCGGTCCCGATTTCCAGCACTTTCTTGTCAAAGCCCGGTGCGATAATTGCCGTCATTATGGCTACGGTGTACGGACGGTTGACGGTCTGACCTTCATCAATGGGCACTTCCACATCTGCATAAGCATGGTGGCGCAGTTCGGGATCCACGAAAAGATGTCGGGCCACGCGGTTAAAGGCATTCAGAATGCGGGAGTCCACAATCCCCTTGGCCAGAATCTGCTCCTGAACCATGCGCTGCCGGGCCCCAATCAGATTCTCGGCTGATGGAGCCGTCAAACTCAACAGGATCAGGGAACAGAAGGCGGCGACACGTTGCATTTTCCTATTCTAGCAGAAACACCCTCTGAGGCAAGACCGCGAAACTAATCCCGCTGAAAATCATTAAAATGGATGCCGTATTCTTCCAGGTTGCGGGCGATAATGCGATTGATTCGGGCCAGGGTCAGATTGAAGTTGATGGTGGATTGCAGGGCGCCGGCCTGGGCATTGGCGTAATCGCGCTGATAATTGAGCACCTGGTAGTTTGTCGACATGCCCACGGACAGCTTTTTTTCTTCGGCCTTGAGTTTCTGTGCCTGCAGCTCCAGGGCGATCTGATTGGATTCCACCAGCTTGCGATTGGCTTCCAGTTCTTTCAAAGCTTGTTTTAAATCAGAAAAAATCGTGTTCTCAACTCTCTGGAGATTCAAAAGGGCCCGCTTCATATCGATACGAGCCTGGGCCAGGCGCGCTTTCTCTTGTGCCTGACCCAGGGGAACGGAAAGCTTGATTCCGATTGAGTAGTTGCGATACAGGTTGGAGACGACTTCTTCCAAGGCATCTATCACATCCTTGCTGATTACGCCGATCACGGGGCGGTTCAAATCAAAAGGAGATGAATCCGGATCAAAAATCAGCTGGTCACCGCCACGGCCGGTGGTGTAGTAAGAAGCGGTCAGCTGCAAGTCGGGAAGCATCTGGTTGCGGGCGTACTTTACCCTGATGTTGTGGCTTTCCAGTTCAATCCTGGCCTGAAGAATGTCGGGACGACTGTCCATCGCCTCCTGAAGAAAAGCGTTGAAATCCAAGGCCATAGAGCGGACCTCCGGAGAGTCGGTGGGCATGATGACCTCAGCGGACTGGCTGATGTTGAGGATTTTCTTTAACTGTTCCTCGGCGGTGAGGATGTTTTTCTCCGCTTCCAGCAATTGACTTTCATAAGAAGCGACTTCCGCCTTGGCTTCAAGGATGTCGATCCTCGCGGCTGCGCCCACGCGCACCTTTTTCTCGTTCTGGCGCAACAGGTCCCGGGCGCGTAGCAACGACTGTTTTTTTGCATCCAGATTCTGGTGGGCATAGACCAGGTTCCAATACGCTTCCTCCACCTGGTAAACGAGGTCGATCATCGCCTGTTTCAGACTGAGATCGTTTTTGCGGTACTCGTTGGCAGCGATATAGATGTCTTTCTTGGTGGCCAGGGTTCCGAAATTTTTCAACAGGGGCTGGCTGATCGACAGCGTCAGGGTTGAGTAGAGAGCGGGATTGATGGTGGTAAAAGCGCTGTTGCTGGTGGAACGGGAATTCTGTAAACTGACGTTTAAAGTGCCCCCCAGGGCAATCTGCTGAGACAGACCGACATTCAAGGTATCATTGCCCTGTTTCTCTACATCCGCGCCACTGAGGATTCCACTGGAAGGACGGTTCGTCTCGCGTCGTTGATACTCAATGTTCAGGTTGGGTACAAAAATGGCTTGATTCGATCGCAGTGACTCCCAGAAGTAATCCCGGGTCTGGATCTCGATCTTCAGGTCCAGGTTGTTATCCAGAGCCGTGACAATGGCATCTTGAAGGGTGAGTTCCTTTTCCCGCTCTTGCGCCCATATTCCTGCCTGTATGCCGATAATCAGCAAAAACATCAACACCGATTTGAATGCGCTCATTCCGGACCTCCTCCTTTCCGTTTCACAGCTAAATACGAATGGGCGAGCGAAAAGTTCTGCCGCCGGTCACAACGGAACATTCGTATCGCGCGTGATGACACGGCGGCGCGCAACGGTCCCGGCCAGCCGTACACCATCAGTGACTATGGTCTGCACCAGGTGAGTATGGGCGCCGATTTCGACGTCGTCCCAAATGATGCACCGCTCTAGGTCGGCTGCTTTCTCTATGCGGCTACGCCCGGACCACGCGGCAGATTCCGCAAGGCCGGCATATTCCAGGTAATCAAACTGGGCGCGGTGGTAGAGAGCCGGCGTCCCCAGATCCAGCCAGATTCCCCCGTATTCCAAAAGCCGTACCCGGAAAGCGGAGCCGTCCAGAGAATGGAAAAAACTGCCATGCCGGATGGAAGCAAGAAATTTTTGCGAAAAAAGGCCGACTCCGCAATACATGCGGTCCCCTTCGCGTAGGTCGGGGCGGATACCCCGATACCAGCCGGATTTTGCGTCCACGGCAGAGTAAGACGCCGATGTGCGCGGCCGTACCAGAAGAACACCATCAAGAGAAAAACGTTTGTATTCCCGCCACATTTCGTCCAGGGGAATCTGCATGAACACATCGCCGTTCACCACCAGCATGGGACTGCAAACCCCGCCCCGGGGGCTTGCCAGGATGCGGCTGCCGCTCAGTGAATTTTCCTCTACGAATTTGATCCGATCCACGTCTCGCAAATGGTGGCGGATCTCATTTCCCCGGTAATAAAGATTGACAAAAGTGCGGTTGACCCCCCACTGCACCAACTGGTCGGCCAGAAGTCGAATCAGGGGAACATTGCCAAGGGGAAAAAGGGGTTTGGGACGCACCAGGCTCAACGGCCTGGCGCGCATTCCCCGGCCGGCGGCCAGGATAAAGGCATCAATCCCGGCCGGACTCATGGGGCGAGTCGGGGAAAAGCATGTCCCCCGTTCCACCACCGGCATGGAACAGGGATCTGTAGTTGGCGGTAATATAGTTGTTTTTCCTGAACCCCAACTCAGCTGCCAGGCGATCTATGGCGGGAGGATCCCCTTCAATTTCCATGAAATTCCCTACCGGGGTTTCGTCCAACATGACATGAATGCCGGCGTTTTCCAGGATCTCTCGGTATTTCTCATAAGAAAAAACAACCCCGAATCCGCTGTTTTCCAAAATAGACCGGGTGAGAGAAAAATCGGACACCCGGACTTCAATTTCGCTCCTCACTTTGTACCCCGCGTGGTCACGATCAGTTGTAACCGGGGACTTGGCGGTCAGGACGCTGTGGTCGCCTGCATGACGCAAACGCAACAGTCGCCCTTGTCGCGCCAAATCCCTGCCGGGAGTGTCGAATACGAGGTTTAATTCATGGAAACGGGGAGCCACGATCCGAAAACCCCGGGAACACAAATCCCGGCGCAGGTTCGCGATGTTTTCCAGCGCCAGTTTGATTTCGATTTCACGCTGTTCGGCAGTACGGGAGTTTTTGTGCAAAAAATTCAGATCGTTCATGTCAATAATTGCGCACTCCCATAAAGGCGACCATGCCCAGCAGGGACTCGCGGAAAGGAGAAGCAGGAAATTGACTAATGAAATTACGGCAACTCGTGGACAAAAATTCAATCCGGTTTTCTACTTCTCGATGCACTCCCGAACGGCGCATTAGATCTCCGATAGCGGCATAATTCCGCTCCCGGAGCAGTTTCCGCACCTGCCTTCCCTGCTTTCGCAACAGGAGGATCACCGGCAAAGTAATTTTCCCTTCCTGCAGGTCCCGGTAGCGGTCCTTTCCTGATTCCGGTGAAATAATGTCGATCAGATCGTCCCGGATCTGGAACAGCATCCCCAGGGAGTTTCCAAAATCGGCATACGCCTCGGCATCCGCGGGGAGCGGAGCCTCTAAAGAGGCGGCGATTCGGGCGATACCGGCAAACAGTGAACCGGTCTTCATGGAGATGATCTCCGTGTACGCATCAAGACTCGTATCCAGGTCATGCTGGTGATCCAACTCCAGCATCTGGCCCTCAATCATGCGGGCGGCCACATCCATGGCCACGCCTACGGCCACAATGCGCCCGGTGGCGTTAAGACCGCGGAAAGCGTTGACAAAAAGGTAATCCCCCCATAAAATCGACATCTGGTTGCCCTCGTCCATGTTCAGGGAACGGCGTCCCCGCCGCATGGTGGAGTGGTCCATCACATCATCGTGAATCAGGCTGGACAGGTGCAGCATCTCCATCTCCGCGGCGATACGAGGCAATTGGGGATCGGTGCAGCCTCTGACCCCGGCCAGCAGGAACATGAGCGTGGGACGAATGAGTTTGCCCTGGTATACCGGGAATTCTTTCAGGATCCGCTGAACCGTTGGCACGGGATCGATGAATTTGTTTTCGATGATCCGGTGAATGGATGTCAATTGGGCGCGAATGGGGGCCTGGATATCTGCCAAATCCATCCGCACATTCTAGCACCGGGTAATGATTGTTGTAAACCCGTACAACCCGGCTTATAATTCGGACATGGTGAAACATATCCAGATTCAATTTCAGACCGATACGCATCACCGCATGGTGGACATCACGACCCGTGTAGAGGAAGCGCTGGACCAGAGCGGAATGTGCGAGGGCATGGTTCTGATCTTTGTCATCGGCTCCACTGGGGCCCTCTCCACAATTGAATACGAACCGGGTCTGCAAAGCGATTTCCCTGAACTCATGCAAAAGCTGATCCCCGAAGAGCTGGATTATCAGCACAACAAGACCTGGGGCGACGGCAACGGGCACTCTCACCTGCGCGCCACCCTGTTGGGACCTTCCCTGACGGTTCCGGTAGTAGACGGAAAACTGGTGTTGGGTACCTGGCAACAGATCGTCTTCCTGGAATTCGACAATCGCTCCAGAAGTCGACGACTGCTGGTTCAATTCCTGGGCGAAACACAGTGACAATCGGATCCGCCGGGAAGGGTGGATTCGACAAGTCTCCCCCGCGGGTCGATCATATGTGTGGACAGGTCCGCCGTCAGGCAGGAATGAACCGGCACAACCGCCAGAAGGTCTCCGGGTAGAAAACGGGCGGCGCGTTTGCCCCCCAGGTACACGACTCCATGTTCCTGACTCAGCGAGCGCACACTGGCCCGGGGAAACGGTGCCGGCCAGGGATCGTCCGCATGGCAGGCAGCCACCAGCCCATAAAACGGTTTGCCGTCATCACCGCTGATGTTCTCCGCGGAAAGATGCACCTTTCCGCCGTGAACCACCACTTCGCCCCGTTGCGGATAACTGCCGATTACCGGACAGATCAGGCGTACCGCGACATCCCGTAAGCGGCAACTTCCCAAGCGGTATTGCATAATATCGTAAAACACGAAATTTCCACAACGCACCTCGCTGACTCCAAGAAACCCATTGCATACGCTGCACGCGGGAGTATCCCCGATAGATATCTCTAGTTCCGGCCCGCCGGCATCACGGATCCATTTTTTCACGGCAACCATTTGGGCCAGGCTGTCCCGGTGACATCGGCGGATGCCCGAGGGTTTGCCGGCCGCATAGGTATGGCCGGCATGGGTGAGCAAACCGCGCAGGCGCATACGGGGTTGACGTTCGATGCGACGGATTAGGTCCATGACTGCCTTGCTTTCCCCTGGAACCAGCCCGCAGCGACGGGCCCCGGTGTCGATCTTCAGCCACATTTCCACCGGGCGTTTCAACAGACCGGCAGCACGGTCAACCGCGGCGACATGATCCACCAGCAAATGAAGCACAAGGTCATCCGGCCAGGTATTGATCACCGGTATCTCATTTGGATTCATGGGCAGAGCGATCAACACATCACGCCAACCATCCGCGATAAAACGGGCCGCCATCTCAACGGAAGAAACGGTAATGGCCCGGACTCCCTCTTTTTTGAACCACCTCCCCACCTCCAGGGATTGATGGGTCTTGAAATGGGGCCGCAAACGGACTTTCAGGCGACTGAATTTTTCCATCATGGCCCGGATGTTGCGGCGGGCCACCTGGGGATTTACCATCAGGGTGGGTCGGGTGATCAGCATCCTGCCTCCATCGGCGAATATAGCATGCCTGTCCGCGGGGGATCAACTTAGGAGACGATTGCATTTCCATTCCGCCTCTCCTATAATAGCGCCGGAGTGGAAGTTTGAACGAATCACAGCAAACCCGTACACAAACCCCCTGGCTGGAGCGGATTCAGCAACACATCAACGGCTTTCAAGGCTATGAATACCCGGAAAAGCGTTTGCGGGAAGATGAACGCTTCCGCCGTTACCTGGATCAACTTGCAGCCGACGTCATTTCCCGGGTAAAACAACTCGTGAGTTCCGCCGCCAAGGAAAAACGCCTGGACCTCCTGTCCGACTTCGAACACATGCTTTCCACACTGCAACAACTTCAGGAAGCACTGGAGCCCCCCCCGGAAACCCTGGACGGCACTACCGTGGTTGCCCCCGGTCTTCTGGCTGAATGGCACCGCGAAGACTGTGAATACCTGGAATGCCTGAGTGCTTTCATGGACCGGATCGCGCAGTTGCCCGGTCCCGTTCCTGAACGCAATGATGTCTTGTTGCTGCTGGATACATTGGACCGGCTCCTGCAACGGATCCGGGAGCGAAAAAAACGTGGAGCTGAATCGGACCTCAACGAGGAATCCAAAAATGATTGAATCGAGGTACAGGCGCACTACTCCGGGTCCATGACACGGGAAACCCCGCCCGGTGCATCCACGTTCAGTTGCCCCCAATGTGGAGCCCCTTTAAGTCCACGCCAGCTGGATTGCTTTATCGCCTGTACCCATTGCGGCAGTTCACTGTTCCTGGACCTGGACACCTTAATGCCGGTGGCCACTTATCATCCCACGATCCCGGAAAAGGAATCCCCACTGCATGTGCGCCGGCACCTGGCGGAACTGACACTTGACAGAGGCATTGCGCTGGGCCAAGCGGAATGCCTGTACATTCCTTTCTGGGAAGTGAACAGCAACTCGCAATTGCAACGGGCATGCGCCACGTTCCCGGAGATTTCCCTCAACAAACCCGCCGCAACCCGGCAGGTTTTTCTTCCTGATCAACAGCCGCCGGGAAGTGTTATTCTGGCGGTGGATACCCAGCCCGGGGAAAGTGCCGAACGACGCCTGCTCTACATTCCCTTTTATCGAATCCCCGTAACCCACAGAAAAAAAGAATATTATTTTCTGTGCAACGCGGTTTCCGGCAGCGTCTACGGCCCTTCCATCCCCCGGGAACCGAACCCGCGTGCGTCCCGTTTGTTTCGCTTGTTCGCGGGTATTTTTCTGGTGGTCCTGGCGTTCGATATTGTCGTGGACACCCCCTGGGTGCTGCTTTCCCTGAACGCGCTTCTCTTTCTGCTGGCCAACCAGATCAGCCTGCCGTGGATTGAGAACCGACTCTACCGATGACTGTCTCTTTAATCAACTGCAGCCATTGCGGCGGGCCGCTTCCGGTTGTTGACGGTCAACGCATCTGCCGCTGTGCATACTGCCGCAACCCATATTTCCTCGACCATGACCAGCCTCCCGCGGTTGTGCTGGCCAGTGAGCTGACTGCCGACCAGGCCCGGATAGCGGTGCTGACCGCGTTACGGGATCCCCGTATTGAACCGGGTTTCCGCAAGGGCACTTTTTTTGAGCGGGCCACCCTTTTTTATATTCCCTTCAGCGAAGTGCGGGGCATCAAGGCGGGTTGGGCTGCCGCCGCGTTGGAACCCACCGGCCAAGACGCTTTCTCGATGGTTTCTTTTGAGTACCTTGAACCGGCCAATGATTTGTCCGCCCTGTTTCTGGACGTATTGGATCGCAGCATCGTGGAGGCCGCCATGCTCAAAGCCCGCCAAGTACCATTTCGTCCCCTGGAAATGCGCCGCCGGGGCGTGGTGTTGCCCGCAACGCCCACCCCAATCATTAAATCCACAAATGCGATGCCGGACCTCCGGGATACGATTGAAAACCATCTGCGCCTGGTTTATCTGCCCGTGTGGGAGATCGTATACAGTTACCGGGGCATCATGTTTCACAGCTATTGCTCCGCTGTGGACGGGACCATGATACTTGTCAACGGTCTGCGCAACCACCGCCGCAAACTATCACTGTCACTGCTGGGCTCATTTTCCCTGGCCTTGCTGCTGGGCCGAACGATCCGGGTTGCCGTCGAAATGGTCGGCCGCATTCGCTCGGGTATTTTTTTCCTGCTGACAGCCGGGATCCTGGTGGCCGGTGCGGCCCTGACCTGGGCCGTATTGTTCCCCTATCTGTGGCGCCTGTTCGCTTTCCGCGAGGAGATCAGTATCTCGGGAAATTTTACATCCACGCGAACCATCAGCTACCGGGAAGGCGCCTTGCTGAAGTTCAGCCGCCGCTTTGTCAATTCCCTGACGGGAGAATCCGGGGAAAGCAAGGAACCATGAAACTCTTGAGCCTGAAATGTCCCCGTTGCCGGGCGGATCTGGAAGGAGATAACAACAGTTGGATCTTTTTCTGCCGAAGCTGTCGCATCGGTGTTGACCTGAGTCGTGGACGTGAACAAGAATTCGATTTCGAATGTGCGGCGCCAGTGATTCAACGCTTGGAGACCCCACGATACTTTGCTTTCTGGCTTTTCCGTGCCCGATACCAGGCGCTTGCGGAAAAAAAACAAAACCCGGATGAAATCGACGGCCGTTTCTGGGTTCCGGCCTTTTTTATCAAGAACATCAGCTATTTCGGTGATATCGGTTTGTATTACACCAATCGCAATGTGGTCCCCAGCACAGAGCGTTGCCGGAAACTCGCGTTCTTCCCCGCTGACCGGGGCGAAGCCCATACCGCGATCTACCCCGAAATTTACGCCGTCAAAAAAGAAGCGGCACGGCGACGACGAGTGACAGGCATCACCATTCACTCGACCCGGCTGGTGTGGGTTCCTTTTTACGAAGCGGAAAAAGAATTCATAGACTCAATACTGGGCTGGTCTTATCCGATCGGGGCCATGATTTAATCAATAGAGTTGGAGAGTTGAAAAGAAGGTGACTGGTATCAGGTGGCAGGAGACAAGGATTCCCGATTTAAGGAATAACGAAGAATGTATTTTTCTACTTTCTGCGTTCTACAAGTTCTCCCTAAAACCCCTACTGTTGCGCCCAGGAGATCCTTCTACAGATACTCCTGAGTTCTCCTACCTTCTATAGAGCTTTCTGTTTTTTCATCACAGGCCCAGCGTTCCCTCATCACCAGGGCGCTTTGCGCCTTATCGCAAAGGCTCGTAATTTCTCATCACAAGAGCCAGTTGATAGAAAGGTGGCATGAAACAGTTGCTTCCGGTTCCGCGTGCGGTTGACTTTTCCCGGAGGTTTTCCTAGAATCGAGCCGGGTTACCGTTAAGCCCCGTGCCAACATTTTGGCTGGAGAAACCACCATGGAAAAGCGTCAAGTCATTATTGTCGGTTCCGGACCTGCCGGCCTTACGGCCGCCATCTACACGGCCCGCGCGGGATTAAAACCGCTTGTCTTTGAAGGTTACCAGGCGGGTGGCCAACTCATGATCACCACTGAAGTAGAGAACTTTCCGGGATTCACGGAAGGCATCACCGGGCCCGACCTGGTGGCCAATTCACGGGCCCAGGCCGAACGCTTTGGCGCCGAATTGCGCACAATTGATGTAACCAGGGTGGAACTGTCCGCGGGAGACCAGCGGATTTGGATAGAAGAAGAGGAATTCCGTTCTCCGGTGCTGATTATCTCAACCGGGGCAAGAGCCAATTTGTTGGGATTGGATAGTGAAAAGCGCCTCATGGGACGCGGGGTCAGCGCTTGTGCCACCTGCGACGGCTTCTTTTTCAAAGACCGCAAAGTGGCCGTAGTGGGCGGCGGCGACAGCGCCATGGAAGAAGCCTTGTTCCTGACCCGCTTCGCCAGCGAAGTTCATATTATTCACCGCAGAAATGAGTTGCGGGCATCTCACTACATGGTGGAACGAGCCCGGCGCAACGACAAGATCCACTTCATCATGGATTCAGTGGTGGAAGAGATTCTCGGAGAAGACAGGGTCTCTGGAATCCGGCTGCTCAACAAGCGCAGCGGCGAGAGCCGGGAAATGCCGCTGGACGGTGTGTTTGCGGCCATCGGTCACACACCCAATACCGGCTTGTTCGAAGGCCAACTGGAGCTGGATCCCCAAGGGTATATCATTACAGCCGCGGAAAAAAAGAACCAGACACGCACCAGTATTCCCGGCGTGTTTGCATGTGGAGATGTGCAGGATCCCCACTACCGCCAGGCCATCACCGCGGCGGGAAGTGGTTGCATGGCCGCCCTGGATGCCGAACATTACCTGGAGGCATTGGAAGACTGATTCCAAGCGCCTGCCGTGAAGTCCACAGATGACGCTGAATTCAAAAGCGGGTTCCACCGATTTCAAGTCAAGAAACTCATCTTATTCAGCTTACTGATTTTCTTTTCTTTTGCCGCATTCGCGCAGGATCGCCTGGCTCCCTCAATCGAGTGGAAAGAAATTCAAAACCCGCGCTTCGTCGTGGTGTTTCCTAAAGGATATGAAAATCAGGCCAATGAAATCGCGCAGACCGCGCTGCGGCAATACAACCTGCTTGTCGAATTGTGGAATGTAACCATCGAGTCTAAGGTCCGCCTGTTATTGGCGCCTGATTCCGATGTGGCTGGAGGCTCCATCACCCTCTTCCCCTTTCCAGCCATCCGCATCGATATGGCGCCGCCTTCCCCGGATTCCCGCCTCAGCGGAGGCAGGGAGCCCTGGCTGGATAAAGTACTGGCACACGAGCTCACACGGCTCCTGCTCCTGCATATGTCTTCGGGTTTTTTCAGGCAGCTCAGGCGAGTGATCGGCCCCCTGCCGTTCACCTTCCCCATGATGCAGTACCCCTCATGGCTGCACCAGGGCCTCGCCGTTTTCAGTGAATCCCTGATCTGCCCTTCCGGACGCCTGAACACCCCGGATTACCGGCAGATGTTTCAACACATCGCAGCAGAAGGAGATTTTCAACACTTTCTTTCCCTCAGGGGATCCCCATCCCGCTGGCCGGGGCCGGTCACCAAGCTCATGTACGGAGCGGAGTTTCTCCGTTTCCTGGCGCATCGTTACGGTCAGGAGTCGCTGCAGAATTTGGTGACCCACCTCAGCCGCGTTCCCCTTTCACTGGGCATATCCCTGCGTTTCAAGCATATGTACCACCTGCGCCTGAGGAAATTGTGGCGGCAATTCGGTCTGGCGGCCGGCCAAGGCGAAAACAGTGATGTCCCGCTGCGGCTGCTGACCCGCGACGGCTGGATCAAACAGCACCCGGAGGTCCTGGACGACAATAGACTGGTGTGGGTATCCGACAACTACCGTTCCCGGCCCGGTATCCGCATCCTAAACCGACGAAGCGGCAGACCGGGCTGGTTGCTGCGACGCTGGGGGATCTCCAGCCTGGCTTACGATAACCAAAGCCGGGAGTTGGTTTTTTCCGCCCCGGAAGTGTTTCGTTCATTTCGTTGGATCTCAGACATCTACAGCTGTTCGCCGGACAGCGGTGAATGCCGCCGCTGGAGCCGGGGAAAGAGCCTTTTTCATCCCCATCCCTTTCCCATTGGTTCAGGCCTCATCTGCGTCTCCCGGGATCGCGACCGTTTCCGCCTGGCGCGCTTGGACGCCCCCCTGTCTGAACCCGTCATGCTTTCCGCCAACTACGTCGGCCTGGCGCACCCGCGGATTTCACCGGACGGGAATAAAGTGGCCGTGGCCCTGAAACAGCGCGAAAGGAATTGGAGCATCGCCCTGTTCACTCCGGCCGGAGAATTGGAGTTTATTATCCACGTACCGGAGAAGCGTTGCAGCGTTCCCCGCTGGCTGGACAACAACCGCCTGGCCTTCGTGCTTTCAAGCCAGAAAAAAAGCACCATCGCCATCGCCAACCTTTCCCGCCGAAACGTACGCACAATGAAGGGACTGCACTCTCCCGAGATCCGTTACCTGGCCGTCGCCAACAACGACAGCCTGCTGACGATTTTTTTAAACGCAGGGGGAGAAGACCTGGCCGTGGTTTCCATTAACGAATCCGAGTGGACGGACATCCCGGCCGATTGGCTTTCCGCGCAACCCCGGCCCCGGCCGGAATCGGCCACCCCTGGCCGTCCCTACAACAAATGGCGGGATTTGGCCCCCCGATTTGTGTCTCCGGACGCAAGTTACGTGGAAAAAGAGCTCCAGATCGGTGCCCGAATCAGCGGCCGGGATCTACCCGGACATTATGACTACATGGCGCGGGCGCTTTACGGCCTGAGAACCCAACGCTGGAACACGGACCTGCGCCTGATGCTGGGGGATTTCTTTCCCCGCATCACCCTGACCTGGCGACGTGAACACCAGGTGTTGGAGAACCGGATCCGCGGTGATTTCATCCAGACCAATGCCTTTCTGAACCTGGAGGCCCAATTCCCGCTGAAGGTGCGGCGCCAATACCGCTGGGACCTGGCCGTGGGGATCCACGTCAACCGCATTCAAGACCGCAGTTTCCTACATGATCCGGCTGAAACCGTGAAACTCAATGGTTTTTCACTGACTCTGATCTGCGACTCAGACCAGCGTTATTACGATGCGTTTACACGCACGGATGGTGGACGGTTTGTCTTGATGACATCGTGGGACCTCACACTGAATGGATCGTCCGCGGTGCGATCGCTGGCGCTGGACTGGAGGCGCTACATCACCCTGCGCCATCCCAATGTGCTGGCGATGCGACTGGCCGTGGCCCACTCCTGGGGCGAAGCGCCCCGTGTATTCTACATGGGAGGGGCCGGGACACCGGGCCGGGCCGGATTGGTGGAAGGGCGTTTGTTTTCCCTGATGAGGGGTTTCCCCGCGGGTTATTCCTCTGGATTCGGGGGATGGCAGTTTAACCTTGAGACACGGCTGCAATTGCTCAAGATTGAACGGGCACTGCCCGTGGGCCCCAGTTTCGAGCGATTGTACATGGCGCTTTTCTGCGATATCGGCAACATGTGGACCCAACGCCTGCACTTCAGCCCGACGGTCACCTGGGGCGTGGAACTGGGAATGCTCCTGTACCTGGGAGGATCCGTGGAAATCGGCCTGGGAATGGCGGCAAATCATTCCCTGCCCGACAACCCAACCATCTATTTCCGTATTGGAGAGTCTTTCTAGAAAAAAGAAGTTGAGAGAGTTGAGGGTGGAAAAATAGGGCGAAAAATTTTTCGCTACGCTCGAGTGATACCTGTCACCTTCTTTTGTTTAATTACTCCGGCATCATTCTTGTGATGGCAACTCACGAGTGCTTGTGATGAGAACGACTTCGGCGTTTGTGATGAAGAAATTTTCGGGTTCTGTGATGAAAAACAGACGCCCCCAAGTTGTTTTAATGGCGAGTGGCGAATTTCCTGTCTCCTGTTACCTGATACCTGTCACCTTCTTTTCAACTTTATTCATATCCTCGGTTCCGACAGCACGTACTCCCTGCGGCTGAATACCCGGGCGGCAAGAACCAGAAAAACAGCCGATAGAAGCAACAGCACGATAACGGCTTGCAGATCCGGGGAAGGTTCCAACTGAAACATGAGAAACCCCTCCCCACCCGCCTTGTAGGGCAACAGGGATTTTACGTAATGGCTGATGGTCAGATGCTGGGTGGAGCCGGGAATGAACTGAACCACATACTCCCAACCGAAAATGTAGATAATTCCCGCGATCACCGGCTTCTTCAGCAGCGTTCCCAGCATGACAAAAAGGCCGGTATAGGCAAGAGTAGCCAAGATTCCCGCAAGCAGGTAACCGCCCAAACGCGCAAGCCCTTCACTGCTCAGCAGATACATGCCGAAACCCAGAGCGAAACTGATCGCCAAAGCGGGGAAAACGATGACCAGGGAAATCACTGTCTGCACCCCCGCTTTCCCGATCAAAACGGCGCTTTTTTTCACTGGACGGGTGGTCAGGAAAACCAGGGTTTGCTGATCGATCTCGTCGCCGACGCAGGAACTGCCGCCAAGCAATCCCATCAGGGGGATATACAGAGTGAACAGAAAAGGGACCGCCATCTGGTTGAAAAGGACAGGACCGATTGCTGTTCCCGTACCGCCCATGGTGACTGCTCGAGCCACCAGCAACACCAGTACCGGAATAAAAGCCGCGCCCAGGAGCAGCCAGGTGCGGCGGTTGTGCAGGCTGAGGCGGAAAAAGAACCCAAACACCACTGCGGTTGAATACAGGGCAGCCATTACTTTCTCCCTACCAGGTAGTTGAATACCGCCTGAAGGTTATCGTCAGGCGAGGTGATTTCCTCTATTTCCAGGTTGTTTTCAACCACAAACCGGTTCAAGCGCCCAAAGAAATGGTCACGGTTATCGGTCTTGAACACCACCTTCTGCCGGGCGTTGTCAAAACGGATCGTGAGCACGTGGTGATCTTCTACAAACCATTCCGCGATAAGTCGGAATTGAGGGGTCCGCACGGAGATCATGTGGGGGTGCGAATCCAACAGCCCGCGGATCTCCTGGATATCCCCCTCGGCCAGAATTTCGCCCTGGTGAATCAACACGATGTTGTTGGTCATGGCCTCGATCTCGGGCAGAACATGAGAAGAAACAATGACCGTGCGGCCCCGGGACGCAAAATCACGGATTAGGTCCGTGATACGCGCCCGCCACAACGGGTCCACTCCCTTCAGGGGTTCGTCCAGGATCACCAGTTGCGGATCGTGGAGAACGGCCGCACTCACTTTCAGGCGCTGGCGCATGCCCAGGCTGTATGCGGAAACGGCTTTATCGGCCACCTCTTCCAGCCCGACCTGATGCAGCGCCTCCCGGGCCTGGTCCCGTGCCTTTTCCATTGAGGCTCCATGCAAGCGGGCCAGGAAGGCGAGGTAATCCCCGCCACTCACACCACGATAATAAGCGTCGTTTTCGGGACAGAAACCCACGCGCTGAAACAATCCGGGGTTGTTGAATACCGGCTCGCCGAAAATGCGGATACGACCGCGGTTGGGTTTCAGCTGTCCGGTTGCCAAACGCAGAAACGTGGTTTTCCCCGCTCCATTGGGACCCAACAGGCCATGGACTCCCGGCATCAGGCGCAGGCTGATGTCGGAAACCCCGAGAATATTTCCATACCACTTCGACAGGGTTTCCGCCTCTATTACGGGTGCCATGTCAGACCTCCACCCTGCGGATACGCAATAGCGTCCATGTCAGGGCCAACAGGCTGACCATGACAACCAGTAAAGGCGCCACCCACAACGGCACAGCCATCGCGGGTTTTGTACCAAAGAGCAATGCGGACAAGTGGCGCATGGTACGTTCCGGTGACAACAAGCCCAGGGCCGAGTGTTTGAACACCACTCCGGACAGAATTCCCGCCAGCATATTGGCAAAAAAGAAAAAGCCCACGTATCCCACAATCACAAGCCGGGTATTCGGACTGAATGAGGAAAACAACAACACGAGGGATGCCAGGGCCAGGGAAGCCAGGAACGGGTACACCAGGATAGCCCCAAGCGTGGAAAGACCGATGCTCCACGTGCCGCTGAACAGCAACTTGGCCACAACCAGCAGCAATGCCGGAACCAGTGAGAACATCAGCAGGTAGAACATTACAACCGCCAGTTTGCCCACCAGGTAATCGAGCCGTTTGAGGGGCCGGGACAGGTAGAGCTGGATGGAGTTGAATTTCAAGTCAGCCGAAATCAGGTCCGACCCGGCATAAACGCTGAGCAGAAACAGCACGAACATCAATCCGCTGCGAGTGAAAAAGAGGTCGAAAAAGCGGGAGTCGTCATTGATAAAGCGGGTGATCTCATCCAGAAAACGCAATTCCGGCTTGCTGGCGACGTACACGGCGATCAGGAAAAACAAAAAGGGAAAGGCGGAAAAAAAGAAAAGCAACTTGGCGCGTTTTTTCTCTTTGACCTGGCGGATTCCATGAACGCTGATGGGGAACCAGGGGAATCGCCGCGGTGCCAATGACCCCTCCCAACCGTGATAGCCTCTTTCTTTAACGGGCATGGGATTCTCCTATTGCGGTCACAAAGGCATCCTCCAGGGTCAGTCGGCTGGGCCGGAAGTGCCGGATCTGAACACCGGCGTCCAGGGCACAGCGAAACAGGTTCATGGGGGGGAAATCCGGAGGCAAATGAAGCCGAAGCAAACCGCGGCGATCCGTTTCCGCCTGGATACCGGGTAGGCGTTCCAGAAAGAGGCGGGACTCACCCTGGATACCAACCTCAAAGGTGCTGGTCTCCCGGCCGGCGAAATCCAGGGTTTGCTGCTCGGAGACAATGCGACCGTGATTCATGATCAAGACGCGGGCGCAGGTTTTTTCGATATCCGCCAGGATGTGGGAAGAGATGATCATGTTCATACGCCCCTTGGCCACGATATCCACGATCAACTGCAGCATCTCCTCTCTTCCTCCTGGGTCCATGCCCGACGTGGGTTCATCCAGAATCATCAGTTCCGGATCGTGAACCAGGGCCAGGGCGAGTTTGAGGCGTTGCTTCATTCCCGAAGAGTAGGTGTCGGCCAAGCGGTACCGTGACTCCTCAAGGCCCACATAATAGAGCACTTCGTGGGCTCGCTTGATGGCCTCCTGCCTGGGCATACCGGAGAGTTCTCCCATATAGCTGGTCAACGTAACCGCGTCCATACCGGGAATCAGGCAGTGACTCTCCGGCATATAGCCGATGCGACGGCGTACTTCGGTCAGCCCGGTGTCCATGTCGGTCCCCAGGATGCGACCTTTTCCCCGCGCCGGCTGCAAGTGGCCCAGAATGATTTTCATCAGCGTGGTTTTGCCGGCGCCATTGGGCCCCAGTAAACCGTATACGCCCGAATTGATTGCCAGGCTCACGTCGTCAATGGCCCGGAAACCGTTGTAACAGAAATGGATCCCCTCTAGCTGGATGATGGTTTCGCTCATGTGTAATCATACGAAGATCACCGTCTTTGGTTCCCTTCAAACCAAAGCCCGGGTATAATATGCCGTCAGGAGGCAATCGTGGCTCAGGATCACACATTTGATATCGTTATCCTTAACGGACGCCCGGCAGCGGGAAAGTCGGAAATCATCGATTTTCTGCGTTCAGTGCCGCCGGCGGAACGCATGCGACGTTTTCATATCGGAGAATTCCGCGAATTGGACGATTTCCCCATCCTCTGGGAACAGTTCGAAGACGACGACCTGATGGAGGCCATGGGTCACCCCAGGCTCCTCACGGAACGGACCTTTGAGTACCGGGGCCGGCGCCATGCCGGTCACACTTTCCGCGAACCATGGTATTGGAACTTTCTGATCCGCAAACTGTGTCTGCGGTATGAACGATTGATCCGGGACGATCCAGGGTTTCATGAGCGCGGCGGCACCGTTTTTATCGAGTTCGCCCGGGGAAGTGAACACGGCGGATTTCGCGAGGCCTATTCTCACTTGTCTGAAACCGTTCTGGAACGCGCGGTTACGCTCTACATTGATGTTACCTGGGAAGAATCGCTGCGCAAGAACCGGCGCCGCTACAATCCGGATCGACCCGATTCCATTCTCGAACACGGCCTGGAAGACCTCAAACTGCAAAAACTCTACAAAGAGTCGGACTGGACCGCTTTCGCCGGCAGCGGTGACAGCGGCTTCCTCCAATGCAAAGAACAACGGGTATCCTTCGGCGTGTTCCGCAACATGCCGGAAAAAACCGACGATCCCGCCAAGATCGCCCCCCACCTGGAAGAAGTAATGAAGCGGATTCACCAACTGGCTGCGGAGCGCTGACATGATCCACGCCAGGGGATTCCGCACCCGCCGCTTCTGGAACTGGTTTCCCATGGGACTGACTTACGCCCTCCTCTACATGGGACGCTACAACCTCACGGTTTCCAAGAACGCTTTGGGCACTTTGATGACCAAAGTGGACTTCGGTTGGATTTTTGGTATCGGCGCCGCGGTCTACGCCGTATCGTTTCTGATCAACGGCCCGCTCGTGGACCGCATCGGCGGCAAGCGCGGCATTCTCATCGCCGCTTTCGGCGCCGGGGGCGCCAACCTGGCCATGGGTTTCTACCTGTGGCGGGTCATGGGCATGGAGGACCCTTCCGGAGCCCCGTTGCGACTTGTCTTTTCCCTGCTCTACGCGCTGAACATGTACTTTCAAAGCTACGGCGCAGTATCCATCGTCAAGGTGAACGCCCACTGGTTCCACGTAAAGGAAAGGGGAACCTTTTCCGGGATTTTCGGCATCATGATCTCTTCGGGAATCTTTCTCGCCTTCGACGTATCCCAGCGCATCCTGGAATCCCCCCTGGTGTCGGGCCAGGGCCACGCCGGGGGCGACGCCACCTGGTGGGTCTTTTTCTCTCCCGCCGTTCTGCTTTTCCTGCTTTTCGCGGTAGAGACGTTCCTGCTGCGCGATCAACCTTCCCGGGCCGGGTTCGCGGATTTCGACACCGGAGACGAGTCATCGGGAGAAGACCTGAACATCCGCATCCCCACTCGCCGGCTTTTGCGCCGCATCCTTACCCACCCGGTTATCCTTACCGTGGCGGGTATCGAATTTTGCACCGGGGTGCTGCGCAACGGCGTGATGCACTGGTTCCCCATTCTGGCCAATGAAAAAGTCGCCGCCGGGCTGGTGGGGAAAGGGTGGGATTTCATGCTTCACAACTGGGGACTGCTGCTCATGATCGCCGGCATCATCGGCGGCAACCTGGCGGGCATCCTGAGCGACAAGGTGTTCCAATCCCGCCGCGCGCCGGCCGCGGGTTTCCTATACGCATCCATGACGCTGTTCATCGTGGCCATGGCCTTCTCTCTCTCCGGGGGCTGGATGCTGGGTGCACTGGTGTTTTGCGTTTCCGTGTGCGTGATCGGCACCCACGGCCTGTTGTCCGGCACCGCCACCATGGATTTCGGCGGCCGTAGGGGAGCGGCCACCGCGGTGGGGATCATCGACGGGTTTGTCTACCTGGGCACCGCGGTGCAGTCCTTTTCCCTGGGCTGGATCACCAGCCGCAACTGGACGGCCTGGCCCTGGTTTCTCCTGCCCTTTGCCGTCATCGGCCTGGTATTGTTGATCCGCATCTGGAAAGCGATGCCGGGGGGGATCAAGAAAGTTGAAAAGAAGGTGACAGGTATCAGGTGACAGGAGGGCAGGCGTAGGGGCGACCGGCTGGTCGCCTCGGTTTTTTTCTTTCGACTTTCAACTTTAGACTTTCGACTTAGGTTCATGCCCCTGGCCATTCGCCTTAAACATCTCAACCAGTCAACTTCGGCAGGCTGTCTTCCAGCATATCCCTGGCCAGGGGATTGGTTGCCACGTGACGCAATGTGCGCGCCACGTAGCGGTTATAGCTTTTATTGCCGCGGGAATGGACCTGGAAGCCGAAGGTGCCCAGTGCCTTCAAATTGCGCTGCAGGGCGGTCAGGTACACCTGGTCCATGCCGGGTAACAGGCCCCGCTTTTCCAGGTCCGTCAAGAAGAGCTTTCTTAGTTTGCCCAGGTTCATGTAAGCGTCCCAGGCAAAAGATACCGCATCATAGGCGCGGGGGGCGCGCAGGGAATCCTGGAAATCGACCAGCACGATGCGTCCGTCGTGTACCATCATGTTGCGGCAATGAAAATCCCGGTGGGCGAACCCCGGCGCAAAGTCGATGGTTTCCACCAGGCCCACCAGCCGCGCCTGCAGGCGGCGGCTGTCGGCCAGGCCCATCAGGCGGGAAGCAAAATGCTGGATAAAAAAATCCATTTCCCAGTGCATGCGGTCGGGATCCAGAGTGGCGAGCGTGACCTCCGGGGGAATCCGCGCCAGCTTTTCCAGTATGTCCGCCACGCGCGAGAGCCGGTATCGCCGCTCCGCCATCCGCCCCCGGGTAAACACGGTCTGCAACCGCTGGTCGCCCAGGTCTTGTTGCAGCAGGGCGCGATCTTCCAGCACCGCGTAAATTCGCGGCACCGGGATGCCGTGGTTTAGGTACAAGTGTGTGAAATGTTGGATGCGTTCGATTGCATCCGGTTCCGGGCCCGGATACACCATGGCCACCCGGGTTTCGTTTTTGAATTCCAGGCGATAGAACGCCCTCGTCGAGGCCTCGGCCCGGATCTTGGTAACCCGGTCAATCCCCTCGACCCGCTCCCGCAACCACTTTTTCATGATCTCATTCTACTGAATTGAAACCACATGGACAACATTCCTTATTCCAGTGTCATTGTCCTTTCCCCTTCCTCCTCTCTCCTCGTTTCCCCTGCCAATCGCCACTTGCCGATCGCCTCTCGCCATGTTTCCTGATTGCCTCGCCGGGCCTTGTCGGGTAGAATGGGCCCATGCTGGTGCTGGGCTTTGAATCCTCGTGCGATGAAACCGCCGTAGCCCTGGTGGAGCGGGGCGACGGCAACGACCGCGTGGTATGTGAAAAGATCAAATCGCAGGTGGACCTGCATGCCCGCTTCGGCGGTGTGGTGCCTGAAATCGCCTCGCGCACCCACTACGAGAGCATCGACCTGCTGACCACCGCGGTACTGGAAGAGTCCGGTATCGGCCTTCAACAGGTGGAGCTGTTGAGCGTGACCACGGGACCCGGCCTGATCGGCTCGTTGCTCATCGCCCTCTCTTTTGCCAAGGGCCTGTCATACCGGACCGGCATCCCCCTGGTGGGCGTGGACCACATAGCCGCCCACATCGAGGCCGCGTTTATCACTCACCCGCAAATCGAATTCCCTCTCCTGGCCCTGGTGGTGTCCGGGGGACACACCACCCTGTTCCGCCTGGAATCGCGTTTTGACCTGGAGGTGCTGGCCCGCACCCGCGACGATGCCGCGGGCGAAGTGATGGACAAGGTGGCGCGCCACCTGGGGCTGGGGTATCCCGGCGGCCCGCTCCTGGACCGCATGTACGACCCCGGCCGCGACCGGGAATTCGAGTTTTCCCATCCCCGTATGAGTGATGGTTCAGCCGACTACTCTTTTTCCGGGTACAAGGCCGCGGCCCTGCGCCTGGTCCGGCGCCACGGCATCCGCGCCGACCACCCGCAACTGGCGGGCCTGACCTCTTCCCTGCTGTCATCGATGGTGGACTACCTGGTCGAATCACTGCTGCAGGCGGCGGATCAACACCCGGCCGCCGGGATCGTGGTTTCCGGTGGCGTGAGCCGCAACTCCCTGTTGCGCAACCGCCTGGAAAATGCCTTCCACAAAAGAGAGATTCCCCTTTTCCTGCCCCAGCCACAGTACTGCACGGACAACGCTTCCATGATCGCCTGGCTGGGATATGACACCTGGAGCACTTTTCCGGATAGGGATTACTTTCCGGGATATCTCAACGCCTATTCGCGCTCGGATTTCAGTCGCCGCGGTCCGCGCTGAGGGATACCTCCCCCACAATGCCTTATTTCCCGGGGCAACAGGCGCGGATCGACGCCGCGATCGGTTTTTCACCATACGCCTTGTCGTAGTGTTCACTGAATTCGGCTGCCAGGGTGTCCGCGCGGCGTTTGAACGCCTCGGGATCCCGCCAGGAATTCTCTGGATGCAGTACCGCGGGGTCCACACCGGGGAAAGTAACGGGCACCAGGATGTGAAAACGGGGATCTTCGCGGAACTCCAACCCCTCCAGGTTGCCATCCAGCACCTGGCGGATGATGTGGCGGGTAACGGTGATATCCATGCGACTGCCCGTGCCGTAAGGCCCCCCGGTCCAGCCGGTGTTGACCAGAAACACCCGCGTTCCATGGGCCTTGAGTTTTTCGCCCAGCATGGCGGCGTATACATCTGGGTTTCTGGGCATGAAGGGGGCGCCGAAAAAACGTGAAAACGTGGAAACCGGTTCCTTGATTCCGGTTTCCGTTCCCGCCAGCTTGCTGGTATAACCCATCAGGAACCACAACATGGCCTGGTCTTCAGTAAGTTGAGCCACCGGGGGGAGTACCCCGTTGGCGTCCGCGGTGAGAAAAAGGATGCGGTAGGGGTGGGTTCCCTGTGAAGAGGTCTTGATGTTGGAAAGAAAAGTCAGGGGATAACTGCCGCGGGAGTTTTCCGTCAGGCGGTTATCATAGAGATCAACTGTTCCATCGGGATACATCATGACATTTTCCAGTATGGCACCGTGTTCAAGAGCGGGAGCGTCGTGCATGACCGCGCGGTGGATTTCCGGCTCTTTTTCCGCGGACAGGTTGATCAGCTTGGCATAGCAGCCGTTCTCGAAATTCGAGATCCCCGGTTCGCTCCAGCCGTGTTCGTCATCACCCAGCAGGGCGCGGTCCGGGTCCGCAGACAGAGTGGTCTTGCCCGTACCGCTCAGGCCCAGGAAAAGGGCGATTTCCGCATCCGGGCCTTCGTTGGCCGATGTGTGCAGGGGCAACACGTCGATCCCGGGAAGCATGTAGTTCATCACCGTAAACATCAATTTTTTGACACTTCCCAGGTAGGCGCTGCCCACGATCACTCCCAGGTCACGAGAGAAATCCATTGCCACCACCATGTTGGAGGTTGCTCCGTCTGAGAGTTCACGCAGCCGGCCGGTGTAGCGTTCCGGGTCCAGCTTGTCGTTGGGCAGCACCACCAGGGTGAAGGGACGGTTGTTGAGACGGCTGCGATGGATGTCCGGCGGGATGGGCCGGAACATGTTGTCCGTGAACAGGGCAGTCACGGAGTTGTCGGCCACGGTATGCACGGGCAGGGCATAACCGGAGTCCGCGCCGATCACGCGGTCGGTCACGTAAACGCGTGGCTTTTCCGCCAGCAGGGTCAGGGCGTCCTCCAGGATCATGTCCAGGGTGCCGGGATCCATTGGGATGTTGTTGGGAGCGTCCCAGTCAATATCGGCTGAAGTGCCCGGTTCACGCACGATATAGGTGTCCTTGGGGCTGCGGCCGGTGGATTCCGGACGGGTCCACAGGGCCAGGGCGCCGTTGCGCGTGACCAGGGTCTCGCGGTAATCGATGCAATGGCGGATCATTTCCTGCCTGGGAGGGTTGTCGTACACTTCGGGGTGCCGGCGAATCACGGCGTCGATGCGGTCTCTTTCGTTCATGACTTTTCTCCTGGATGATGAATCTCCCATTATAGGCCCGGCCTTACCGCTTTTCAAGGAATCCCGCCGATTTCCTCCGGGCGTTGACTGCGCAAGCGCGATAGATTACCATGATTGCAATGATCGTGTTTGCCGTTTCCGGATGGTCCGGGGCGGGGAAAACCCGCTTGATTACTGAGCTCATAAAAGCGTTCCGTTCCCGGGGTCTGCGGGTACTGGCAGTAAAGCACACCGGACACAGCGCTCAGCTCGAACCCGAAGCCAAAGACTCCCGCA
>DSBM01000033.1 GCA_011049425.1 Candidatus Aminicenantes bacterium | reverse complement strand
TATGCTTTATGCCCTGCGGCTACTCATCCTCACAACCGCTTACCAATTACCAATGTGTATTTACCCACACAAAACGTAATAGATCCAAAAGAAAAAAAGGTGGCAGGAGAAAGGAAGACAGGAGTAGTTAAACAAACCTGATCCCAGTTCTTTTGTCAATTGGATTTTTCATCACAGAACCGAAAAGATTCCTCATCACAAGTTATCCTGAGTTCTCATCACCAGTACCTAAAATTCCTCATCACAAGAACGAAGGTGGCATGGCAGGAAGCTTTTTCTGCTTTCTACGTTCTACCTTCTACGAGTTCTCCCGAGAACTCCTACAAGTTCTCCCGGGAAACCCCCTACAGCACTCCCAGGAGATCTTCCTGCAAGCACTCCCCAGGTCTTCTACGGTTCTACTTTTTACTGTCTTTCTTCAGGGCTTCGATGCGTTTGCGTACACGCTGGAGATCAGCAGTCAGGTTGCGGCGGTCCTCTTCAAGCTGCCGCTGCCTGGCTTTTAAGGATTTTTGCGTCTGCTGTTCCAGCTCCTTCAGCTCGGCCTGCATGCGCTCCAGGTTAACGGATTGGATTGTTTCCATATGGTTTTCCATCAAATCCGCCTGCCAGACCAGGCGTCGCAGCCGGCGCCGGAACGGTTCAAGGCTGCGGTGATGGACGGAAACCGCCATCTCGCGCATGCGTTTACGGAAGTCCCCGGGCAAAAGCGATCCATCCTTGCCGGCTCGCAACAGGAAACGCCGGAAAACGGGCAGGGTGTCGCTGAAATCATCAAACCCATCATGTTCCATTTCTGCCGCGGAAGCAGCGATCTCAGTTCGTTTTCGGGGGTCTTCCTCCAGGGTGAGCAGGATGCCTTTGCGCAAATTGTCCCGTTCAACGTCGAGGCGAAGCGTATCTCCAGGGGCAAGACCCCGCAGGGTACGCATCACGTCACCCACCGTGACCACTTCACGACCGTTGATGGCCAGGATATGATCGCGAATCAGCATCCCCGCACGTTCCGCCGGAGATCCGGGTTGCACACCGGTGATCCGCAGAGCGCGGTCTTTCCCGCCGGCAGTCAGGCGCAACCCCGCCCATGCCCGCGGTACGTGACCAAATCGTTTCAATTTGTCCGCCAATTCACCTAAGCGGACGACGGGGATCGCGTAACTGAGATCGCTGCTGTGAACCTTGCGCCCCAGAAAAGTCATGTCCCCGGATTCACTTTCCAAACGGATATCCGGTGTCGTGGCGTATCCGAATCGGCCGCGCATCACCGCCACCAATCGGCCGTCGGCGTTCAACACCGCCCCACCGGAAGATCCGGGAACAGCCGCGACGTTAAGAATGACGGCATCATGGGAAACACTGCTGACCACTCCCTGTTGCACTGCGGGGAAACGGTCGTAAAAAGCGCCGACCAGGGCGATCCAATCACCAACCTCCACACCTTTCGCCCTGGGTATGGGAGTCAACACGGATGATTCCAGTTGCAGCAGGGCCATTGAGGTTTTCGGGTCCCGGCCTTTGAGGCGGGCGGGGAAACGGCTGCCATCCGTGCGCACCACAACCAGGCGGGCGGCTGGATTGCGAACCAGTAAGGCACTTGTCAGCACCATGTCCGGTTCCAACGCGATCCCCGTTCCCACGTAGACTTTCCCCGCTTCGGCGACTACCTTAACAATCGCATTGGATACATTGTCCAATATGCGCTTGAGTTTCTCTGAAGATTCGGAGGCATTCTCGGGAAACGCCGCCGCCAGATTCCAGAAACTGCACAAGACCAGCAAAAGAATTAAAATCAGCCGTCTCATTGTCTACTCCCGGGTCATGCTTTGGACCCGATGCTTTCGGGATTAACACTTGTATAGATGCGGGATGGGCGTAGTTGGTTTCAAGAAAATGAGTTGGAAAGTTGGGAAGAAGGTGGCGGAAGGCAGGAGACAGGCAGTCTAAAGTTGAGAGTCGAAAGTGAAATCTCTAAAAAATTTTCTAACTTCTTCCCTTTTATGCCCGAAAGGGTACTTCAACTCTGATTATCCAAAATTCCGTATTTACATACTTACAAGCACCGTCCCCAGTTCAGCAACTTTTCAACTTTAATAGTAATACCAGATGGTTCTGTACTCGGACACGGGTTCGCCCAATTCTTCCAGGTTGCGCAGGTATGCGGCAATGGACACGTCGCGATAAACGTAGGAACGCGTGCGGCGGATATTGCGTTCCCAGGCATGAAACGCGTACACGCGGCGGCCTTCGGGCATGATTGAGATCAGTTCGTGATCCTGATTGGCCCGCACGTGGTTCTTTCCCAGGAACGGCACGTTGAACACCGGTTCGTCCGTGCGATAGATGCCTGGAAGCAAGCGCGCTTCCTCTTTGCGTTCCTGCAGCAGGCGGGCCAGGGGAACGGCGTAGTCCTCCATCTCGGATTTGCCTTTCATGTTGAATATGTAGTAGGGATCAACCCCGATGAGTCGCAAAGCCACGCGCAACGCCACGGATTCGAAGCGACGGGAGTTGGAAAAGGTAAACACCTGCTGGTTGTAAACCGCGATCCCCCGTTCCCGCAGACGGGTAACTGCATCCATTGTCTCGCGGCAGATCTCGTAAGGATGCTGGATATGGGTGACGAAGTAGATAATGCGGCGTCCGGGTTCGTGGTATGAAGCCAACAGGTCCGCGAATGAGTCGTCGAGCCGTTGCGGCAGGGTGACGGGGAAACGCGAGGCGATGCGGATGGTTTTGAGATGAGGAATGGCGGCCAAGCGGTCGAGCAGGGATTTCAACTTGGCGTTGGACATGATCAGGGGATCTCCGCCGGTGATCAACAGGTCCAGGATGTGGGGATGGGACTCCACCCACGCCACGGCGCAGTCCAGATCCTGCTGGGAGACCTCGGCGTTTTCCGCGAACGGACTGGTGATTTCCCAATTGCGCTGACAGTAAACGCAGATCTGCGGGCAGGTGTCGTAGGGCTTCAGAATGGCCACTTTCACGTAACGACGGGTGACATGAGCTTCGGGAGAGGTGTCGTGCTCACGCATGAAATCAAAGGCCATATCGCGGTCGGTCATGTGCGATAACACGGCATCAACGTAATTGGCCGGAGGAAAAACCTGCCGCCGTACCGCCAGATCACGTTTTCCGGCCTTTCGGTCCATCAGGTGCAGGTAATGCGGGGTTACGCCAAAGGGAATGCCGTTGTCGATCGCCGTGCCGATGGCATCAACTTGTTCAGGAGATATCTCCACCACTTCGCGCATGCGCTCCAGGCCATCGCGATTGCGAATCACATTGCGGTAATGCCATTGGGTGTTTCCCCAATCTTCATCACGGCCCCCGAAAGCCTCGAGAACACGCTTGCGGCTCTTTTCCCGGCGGGCTTCCACTTCCGGCAGGAGTCCGTGGGGATAACGGGCCATGATTTCATCCATGCGGTCTCCCATGCCATCGAGTAAATCTGAACGGCGGCGAGCGGCTTCACGGCCATGGAGGTTGTCGAAATCGGTCTCCTCCAAACCGCGGATCAAATCACCCGGATAGATTCCCGCCCCACCCTGCAGGGCACGGAAAAGATGCGTGAATTCCGTTATGAAGTCATCTTCGACGTCGGCATCACCCTCATAACCCGCTTTCCACAAGTGCTTCAGCGGCGAATTTCCCGTGATGCGTTCATTTCGCACCGAAAACATAGCCCTTAGAACCCTGCGGGCATCGCGGCGGACCAGGAAGTCCCAGTCGGGATATTTTTCCTGGGAATCCAGAATGGATGCGCGCACCTGGTCCAGATGCACCATCATACGCTTGCGGGCGGTTTCAAGCTGGTCACTGCCGTTGAGCATGGCATATATTTGCGGGGAACGATCCCAGAGTTCCTGCCATCTTGGATTTGGATTGTTTCTTTTTTGCGGCATATTTCTCTCCTGGATCCGATTCATTTGTTTCCCTTTCGATGGGGACACGACGGATATTTCGTCATCCAAATGTTATATTACATGAATCCAGGAGAAAAATCAAAATTATCCGACATTGCCCTTCTCATCGGGACGTGTAAAAGCCACGAAACGGCTGCCCGCCAGTTGCACAAAAAACATGTTTACGCGTTCGGAGGCATTCAGGAGTTCTTCCCCGAACTCCGTCTGCATGACTTCGGCGATCTCTTTGATACTACGCTTGCCGTCCGCCAGCTTCCAGGCCATTGTACCGAACCGGTCCAGGTGAATTCGGAAAAACTGGTTCTTTCCGGCTTTCTGCACCAGCCATTTCATAAAGCAATTGCGGAACTTTTCTTTGAGCAGAAATACACGCCCCTCTTGGTTTTCCTTCCAGTCCAGTGTCCGTTGCGGAATCCAATCGGGATTGATACCGGACGGTTTCCGTGGTGCTCGCATTTTTATAATCACGGCGTTTGCATGAACGGGCGCACCCGGCGCCGGGAAGACTCACTCCCCGACGCCGTGTATCGCTACTGATCTATTCGACCCGGTTAAACCGCAATCAGGAAACGCTTGGGGCGGCCGGTTCGTCGGGATCACCCGCGTTGTTGAGCGGCAGTTTCACCAGCAGGTATCCTAAAGCCACCATCACGATCACGCTCAAAAAGAAGGGTGACTCGCGCCACAACTTGGGCACCTGCCATTCCATGAAGGCAAAGAAAGCAAACAACAATCCCATCAACGCTTCCCCGGCAATCAGGCCGGCCGCCAGCAACACGCCGCGGTTGTCCACCCGGGATTTCTGGTTCTCGTTCAGTTTGCGCCGGGCGATCAGCATGTCCACCACCCAGCGGAAGATTCCACCCACGAAAATGGCGGCGACTGTGCCGAAAGAAAGGTACATGCCCACGCACACCAGCATGGGGCTCTTGACCTTGACCAGGATGAAACCGATGGCCATGACGATGCCCACGATAATCAGCGGCCAAACCATCTCACCGCCCACGATACCCTTGGACAACTGCGCCATGAGGCCCGCCTGGGGGGCGGCCAGTACGGCTCCGCCGAAACCGCCTTTGTACCCTTCCAGGGCCGCGGTTTTCAGGTCACCGGCATTGAGGATAAACAAGGGAATCCACATCACCAGCGCCGAGATAATCACGCCGATAAAGTCACCGACCTGCATTTTCCAGGGAGTGCCACCGAGCAGGTGTCCCACTTTCAGGTCCTGGAGCATTTCTCCCGCCACAGCGGCGGAAACGCATATGACTCCGGCCACGGCCAGCACGACGATGACACCGCTGGTGCCTTTGGCGCCGAGCAGCACCATCAGGATGGCGGCCACCACCAGGGTGGAGATGGTCAATCCCGAGATCGGGTTGTTGGAAGAGCCGATCAGGCCAACCAGGTACCCGGATACGGCGGCAAAAAAGAACCCGGCGATCATCATCACCAGCGCCGCCACCAGCGCGGGAACCAGGTTCTCCTGGGTAAACGACATGAACCACCAGTACACCACGAAGGTGACCACCGATATGGCCAACAGTCCCATAAATACGAACTTGATGTTGATGTCCTTGTCCGTGCGCTTGGTGGTTTCACCGGCGGTAGCCGCCTTGCGCACGTCATCGATGGAACGGCCGATGCCTGTCGCCAGGCTCTTGCGCATATTCCACAACGTGTAGGCCGCGCTCATGAGCATGCCGCCGATGGCAATGGGCTTGACGATGGAGGGGAAGATGATGCTGTCGGCGATAAAGTCCCAGGTCAGGACGATTTCATTACCCCCCAGCATGATCTTGCTGCCGATAAAGGGCGCGAATTGCGGCGCCAGCACCAGCAGCAGGATGGGTACGAACAAGCCCCAGGCCAACAATCCGCCGGCAAAGTTCAGCGCCGCCAGCTTCGGCCCGATAATGTAACCGACGCCCATGAAAGCCGGGCTCAGGGAGGGGGATTTCAAAAGGAAGCCGCCGCCGGTATTCACCCCCTTGAAAGAGAGGCCGTAATTGTTCAATCCGGTGGCGGGAATCATCTTGGCCGAGAACTCAACAAACTGCTGCCACAATCCCTTGAGAATGGCGAAGTTTTTGAAAAACTCGATGGCCCCGCCGATGCCCATGGCATAGAACAGGTACTTGGCGCCGGTGGCACCGCTGCGGCCGGCCTTGTGAATCTCGCTGGCGGCCAGGGATTCGGGGAAGGGTAGTTCGGGGTCTTCCACCATGACACGCCGCAACAAGGTGACAAACAGGATACCGGCGATACCGCCCACCAGCATGATCACCGTTGATTTCCAGTATCCGGCAAAGCTGCCGAAGAAATCATCCGACCACACGCCGGCGATCAGGAAGGCGGGCAGGGTAAAGATCGCGCCCGCGGCCACGGATTCACCAATCGAACCCACGGTTCGGGTCAGGTTTTCTTCCAGTATGTTGCTGTCGCGGAAAAGGCGCAGCAGGGCCATACCCAGCACCGCCGCGGGGTAGGTCGCGGCAATGGTCATACCGGCCTTCAACCCGAGATAGGCATTGGCCGCGCCCAGGACAACAGCCAGCACGAGGCCGATCAACAACGCCCGCAGGGTGAATTCTTTCAGGTTCTGATCTGCGGAAACATAGGGTTTGAAATCACTGCTCATCTAACTCTCCTCAGCGGAATTTTGCATGAAAAACATTATACGGGGGATCGTTTGCCGATGTCAATTCAGTCCGCCCCCGTCGTATCAGTCCATGAAATATACCTTTTCATTCAGGTGCGCCATGATGTTCTTTTCCACCACGCGATCCAGGGAAAATCCATTGATGTTCATGTAATACATGGCCGATTCCAGCAGCGCCCGCTCCGGGATCAATCCGATCATCTCGACCGACAACACGCCCGCCCCGAAACGCCGCGCTTCCAGGCGAACCAGTTCCAGCACCTTGTACATCGGGGTTTCGCGGTAATTGGCAATGGAAACGGTCAACTGCATTTTCTGCTCTTCCCGGGTGCGCCCCGCATTGGCGCGCACGTGGCGCAAACCGCCGTGGGTGAAGGCAACGGAGCGGACAATGGATTCCGCCACGCCCGGGTCGCGGGTATCGAGAAAGATCTTAAAGCTGACCAGGGGATAGCGGGCGCCGATAATGGTGGCGCCTGAATCCGGCTTGAATTCGTCAGGCCCGAAATCGGGCTTCCAGGCGGGATCTTTGAGGCGCGCTTCCAGGCCTTCATACTCGATATCTCGGATGTTTTCCACCAGCCGGCGGTTGGGAACACGGGCGGCTTCACCGTAAAGATAGACGGGAATGCGAAACGTTTCGGCAACCCGAGCGGCGAATTCCTCCGCCATTTCCACAGTATCCTGGATGGAAACGTCTTTCAGGGGAACAAAGGGGAACACGTCCACGGCCCCGATTCGGGGGTACTCGCCTTCGTGCCGCCGCATATCGATTTGTTTGAGCGACTCCTCGTACAGCAACATACCGGCTTCAAACAGGGCGGTCCGTGATCCGGTCAGGGCCAGTACCGTGCGGTTGCGGGTCTGGTCCATGGACACATCCAGCAGGATGATTCCATCCACGCCCTTCAACTTTTCCGTTAACCGCGAAATAAAAGCTTCGTCCCGGCCTTCACACACATTGGGTATGGCGGCTACGATTCGACTCATGTCTTTTCTCCTATCAGAATATTCCCAGGAAAACGCCCGCGGCAATGGCGGAGCCGATCACTCCGGCCACATTCGGCCCCATGGCATGTTGCAACAGGTAGTTGTTGGGGTCTTCTTCGCGCCCGACGTTGTGAACCACCCGCGCCGAGTCGGGTACGGCGGATACCCCGGCGGCGCCGATCAGGGGATTGATCTTGCGCTTGGACACCAGGTTCATGAGCTTGGCAAAAAGCAGGCCGCAGGCGGTGGCCACGCCGAATGAGATCACCCCCAGCCCAAAGATGAGGATGGACTTGTTGTTTAAAAACACCTCGGCGCTGGTGGATGCCCCCACCGCCAAACCCAGCAGGATGGTGGCGATATCGATCAGCGAATTGGATGCGGTTTTGGCCAGGCGTGTGGTTACGCCGGACTCCTTGAGCAGGTTGCCGAAAAAGAGCATGCCCAGCAGGGGAATGGCGCCAGGGGCCACCAGGGTGGTAACGATCACTCCCACCACGGGGAAAAGGATCTTCTCGCTCTTTTTGACCTTGCGCCCGGGTTGCATGCGGATCAAGCGCTCCTTTTTTGAGGTCAGCAGCTTCATGATGGGGGGCTGGATAATGGGTACCATAGCCATGTAGGAGTAGGCGGCGATGGCGATGGGCCCGATCAGGGAAGGCGCCAGTTTGGATGAAAGGAAGATGGCCGTTGGTCCATCGGCCCCGCCGATGATACCGATGGCGGCGGCGTTGGCCGGCGAGAAGCCGAGCTTCAGGGCGCCGATAAAGGTGATAAAAATGCCCGCCTGCGCCGCGGCCCCCAACAATACGGCACGGGGATTGGAAAGCAGGGCGGAAAAATCGGTCATGGCGCCGATTCCCAGAAAAATCAGGGGCGGAAACAGACCGGAGCGCACGCCGAAATAGATCAATCCCATCACGCTGTTGGTAGTGGTGTTGAATACGTATTGGTGGGTATGGGGGTCGATCATGTACACGGAAATGCTGTTGAACAACTGCAGGGGCAGGGGGATGTTGCCGATGAGGATGCCGAAACCGATGGGAACCAGCAGCAGGGGCTCATAATCCTTGGCCACGCCCAGGTAGATAAAAACCAGGCCGATCAACAGCATGACGGCGTTTTTCAGGGTCAGGTGCACGAAACCGGTGCCGCCGATCACCTGTTCGACGTAACCCTGGAATTTTCCCGAATCGGCATGGCGATAGTCCACGTTGGCCGCGGTGTTGGTCACCAATCCCACCGCGTAATCCTCTTCCACTCCCACAACCCGGAAAATTCCCGCCAGGGTGTTTCCGACGTAAATTTCCCCTTTCATGCCGGCGCGGGCGCCGCTTCCCTTGCCGCGATTCAGAATAAGGAAATAGAATTGGGACTCCTCCGGCGAGAACCGAACAGGAAGTCCCTCAAGCAGGGCCGTTTCCACCCGGGGCATGACTTCATCTCGATCCATTCCCTGTGAAAACAGGACCCGGGCGATGCTTTCCGCGTCATCCACGGCAATCACGCGATAAGAAGCAACCGTTTCACCGTCCCTGTCCAGCAAAGCGCCGCGATTTCCCGTCACCACCCCGTCTTCACTGCCGCGATACACCTTGATGTAGGTGTCCCGGTTGAACTCCACTTTCAAGTCTCGTTCGGCATACAGGCCCATGGAAGAAACCAGGATGAACACAATAACAAAGAAACGTTTCATTCCGGTCCTCACAGGGTGGTCATTGGCGGGCGGCTGATCTCAATCAGCACATCGCCTTCGGAAACACTGTCGCCCGTCTTGACATGGATGCGTTTCACCGTGCCGTCATAGGGGGCCGGGATCTGGTTTTCCATTTTCATGGCTTCCATGAGCAACAGGTTCTGCCCCGCTTTAACGGCATCGTTTTCTTTGACCATGATGTCGACGATCAATCCCGGCAACGGGGCCTGGACGGACTGGGAATCGCCGCCGCTTCTCGGGGCGGACGGCACCTCGCCCCGCTCGGGCTTGCGGATCTCCCGCGGCTGAGACACAGCTGCCGGGGCTGGTGTCATGGTCATGGGCTTGCGGCCCAATTCCCTCAGCTCAACCGTGTACTCTTGTCCATTGACCACCACCCGGGCCGTTTCGGTGGTGATTTCCAGGATCTCCGCCTCGAAATCCCTGCCGCTTATGGCCAGTTTGTATTTGCGCATCAGATTCAGCCTCCTCGGTATCCCGCGGGTCCATCAATGAATTGAGATCGGTCTCGAACCGCTCGCCCGCATATCGACAATGGCATCATTTTCGGAAAGTGAAACGCCCTTCCAGCAAAGGCAGGCTCAACCGGTACTCCACTTCCAGCAGTACGGCGATCACCGCTGCTGTTTCCGCATCCGCGGTCGGGGATATGACAACCTCTTTTTCCGTTGCCTTCACGGGCGTCCCGGGGGTTTTGAACCGCTGGATCATATTGGGAAAGAATGTGAACGAAGAAATCAGCAGGCTGGTCAGGATCAGGCCCGAAAAGACCACCCCGATTCCCAACCCCGTTATCACCAACGCTTCCGTCATGTTCACCGGTGTCTTCTCCCCCGCCTACAGCGGAATGTTGCCGTGCTTTTTATCGGGATTGACCTCCCGCTTGCCCGACAGCATCTTTAATGACTTGATCAGCTTGCGCCGGGTATTGGCGGGTACGATCACGTCATCGATATATCCCTTGCTCGCGGCGTTAAAAGGGTTGGCGAAATGGTCGCGGTAACTTTCCTTCAGCTCGGCGGTTTTTGCGGCCTTGTCCTCCGCTTCTTTTATCTGTCGGTTGTAGATGATCTCCACCGCGCCGTCGGGTCCCATGACCGCGATCTCGGCCGTGGGCCAGGCCAGGTTGACGTCGGCGCGCATGTGCTTGGAGTTCATCACGCAGTAAGCGCCCCCGTAGGCCTTGCGCACCACCACGGTGATCTTGGGCACCGTGGCTTCGGCGAAAGCAAACAGCAGTTTGGCGCCGTTCTTGATGATGCCGTTGTATTCCTGGGCCGTGCCGGGCATGAATCCGGGTACGTCTTCAAATACCACCAGGGGAATGTTGAAAGCGTCGCAGAAACGCACGAAACGGGCCGCCTTCATGGAAGAGTTGTTGTCCAGCACTCCCGCCAGAAAGGCCGGCTGGTTGGCCACCACGCCCACGGTGGCGCCATTGAGGCGGCCGAAACCGGTGATGATGTTTTTGGCGTATTCCGGCTGGAGTTCAAAGAAATCGCGGTCATCCAGCACTGCGTGAACGATCCCTTTCATGTCATAGGGCTTGTTTGGGTTTTCCGGCACCAGGTAGTTGAGCTGCTCATCCACGCGGTCGATGGGATCGCTGCAATCGATCACCGGCGGCAATTCGCGGTGGTTCTGGGGCAGGAATGAGAACAAGCGTTTGAGGTTTTCGAAAGCCGCGTCCTCGTCCGGGAACACGCAATGGGCGATGCCGCTGCGGGTGGAATGCACACCGGCCCCGCCCAGTTGGTCCACGGTCACGTCTTCCTGGGTCACCTGCTTGACCACCTTGGGACCGGTAAGGAACATGTAAGAGGTCTGGTCCACCATCATGACGAAGTCGGTAATGGCCGGGGAATAGACCGCGCCGCCGGCGCAGGGACCCAGGATCATGGAGATCTGAGGAATTACGCCCGAGTACAACACGTTGCGCAGAAAGATATCCGCGTATCCGGCCAGGGCGTCCACGCCTTCCTGGATACGGGCGCCGCCGGAATCGTTCAGTCCGATCAGGGGCGCGCCCATGCGCGCGGCCATCTCCATGATCTTGACGATCTTTTCCGCGTAAGCCTTGGAAAGGGAACCGCCGAACACGGTGAAATCCTGGGAAAAAATGTACACCAGTCGTCCCTGGATGGTGCCGTAACCCGTGATTACGCCGTCGCTCGAAGGGCGGGTCTTTTCCATGCCGAAATCGTGGCAGCGATGGGTGACAAAAAGGTCGAACTCTTCAAAACTGCCTTCATCAAGGATGTTATCGATGCGCTCGCGGGCCGTGTACTTGCCCTTGGCGTGCTGCTTCTCGATCTTTGCCTCGCCGCCGCCTATTTTGGCGGCTTCTTTCTGGTTGGCAAGGTCCAGCAACCTGCGTTCACTGCTCATGAATCCTCCCGGCGGATCAATTTCACAAACTAGCACACAACGACCATTGGGTCAATAAAAATTCCCATAATTTGCAAATAATTGCCGCAAAGTCAAAGACCTTCAGCCTAAAAATGGACAAGCGCCATAATCCCGCCATTTACCCTGGGCACCCTGAATTCGGTAAACTATGCGGAGACGGATTGAGTTTCACTGTATTTTTAATCAATTGTTTTTCGGAAAAAGGGGAACCCGGGGGGCGCTTACCGGTTTTCACCGCTCCGGGTGAAGCCCATCTGCCGCCGGTACTGAAACCGGGTAAAACGACAATCACCCATCTCACATTTTCGTGAGCGAGAACTGGTCATGAATTCGAATACCCCCTTCATCCCAATCCCACGTGTGCAGCTGTTGAAGATCACCCCAGCTGATTCCGAATTGATGCCGGACCAATGTCTCGAAATACTTGCGATCCCGGTACCCGGCGGCGACCATGGCCTCGTCCACTGATGCGACCTTACCGTAACGCAACATTCCCACGGCGCGGACGACCTTGATTTCCCGCAGAACGGTCACCAATGGACGGCCGTACTCCCGGGAAAAACGACGCGATAAGACGACGGGATGCATGCGCAGGACTTTCGCCAGGGAGCCGCAATTGCATTGACACAATTCATCGGGAGGACAATTCCACAAGTGGTTGACAATCATGGCCGCCAGCGAGGTGATCCGTCTATTATCGAGACTCATATACCAATGCCGCAACACAAATGCCAAATTTCGGAGAATGCCGATAAATGAGCATATTCGGTCTCCGGCTCTATAATTGAATAGCCTTTTGGGCCACGGATTGTATAAATATTTTACACAATGAGAGCCTGTTAAGTCAAAAAGCCTTTCTCCGTCAGGGTTTTCATGGGGAGACGTTTTTGTAATGGAATTTTACAATAGAGGTGCAGTTAAAGGATAAGGCCGATATTTGATAATAATCCATTGCGACCCGTGTAACTTTTTTTTACACCGGGAGGAATTCCGGGCCCCTTGAAACTACACCCGACGATAACCATCAAGCTCACCCGGACTTACTTAATTCGAACCGCATTTAAGGAGGATTTTTCAGAATCCAGGGATACCTGAACGTCGAGCGATGGACAAAACATCAAAATTTTGCGTGGGAGGGTAGCATTTGTCGGAAAAGGTAGAAATTTTTAACACCAGTTTACTTTTAACGAAAATATTTATTCTAATATATAGGCTGTTTCCGTCGGACAGATTTTTCCGTTTTAAAAAATGAAAAAAGTTATTCCGT
>DSBM01000032.1 GCA_011049425.1 Candidatus Aminicenantes bacterium | reverse complement strand
TGGTGAGCGGTGACCTGTGCCCTCTGGGTATTTGTGCCCGAAAGGGTACTCTCATGCAGCCTTATCATTTTTTCAAATATGCATAACCCCCAAACCCACACAAAATGGAAGAGAACCTAAAAACCTAATCCGCACGGGACAAGGGCCCGGATATCAAAGCCTTCAGTACCCGGGCACCATTGATTTCAGCTTTGCCGCCACGCTCCAGGCGAAAGGCAAAAGCGAATGCGGGCCGACCGGCGGGGAGGAACCCCATCATTACGGCGTCCAGTCCCAAAGCGGGATTTCCCGCGGTACCGGTCTTGGCAGCTGTGACGGGACCGTCCGGCAGCCAGGCGCGATGACCGGTCCCCCGGGGCTCACGGATTACCCGCACCATGGTGTCCTTTAACTGCGCAAAACTGCGGCTGCCGGAGATCTGGACCAGGGGTTTGGATGTGTGGTGGAATATCCCCAGTTTCAGGATGTTTTTTTCGGTTGCGATGAGGTGGGGGGACGCCATGGAGCCGGACTGGGATATGGTTGCCGCCAGCAGTGCGCAGTGGAGGGTGGTAATGCGGATCTCTTCCAGGCCCACGGAGAGATCGGCCAGGCGACGAAGGGACAGGGGTGGTGATTTAAAAACACCAAGTTGGAATTGGAGGCAACGGTCTTTCAAGGGCCGGGAGTTAAACTGGAATTCTTTCAGGGTCCTGGTTAAATCTTCGGCGCCGACAAAAAGTCCCATGCGCGCATAAGCGACATTGCAGGAAACCACCAATGCGGTTTCCGCGGAATCCACTGTTCCGTGACGGGTCCAGTCGTAAAAGATGCGCTTTTCCACATTGATGTTGCCGCGGCATTCAAGGGGAAAGAGCTGTGGATCCGGGGATTGGCTGTAACAGAGGTAGGTCAGAACCTTGATCACCGATCCGGGTTCATATTGTTCTTTCCAGGCGCAATTTTTTTGAGAGGGTTCAACGGGTTTGGAAAAAGCAGCCAGAATGGCGTTGTTTTTGGGGTTCAGGATTATGCAGGACCCGTGATAGTCGGCAAAGAGGTCGGCGATATCCAGCTGAAGGCGGGCATCCAGGGTAAGCGTGAAAAACCGCAGTCCCTTTTCCAGTTCCTTTGAAAAAGAGGAAAGGTCCAGCCCGGGAACCCGGGAGTGGATTGTCGCGGTAGCGGGCTCAAATTCACCCAGGATTTTTCCGGAGTAGTCATGGATACAGGCGATTCTGCCTTTATCCAGTTCTTTCCAGATGGTTTCCAGGATGTGCAGAGCCTTGGCGTATTCCGAGCGCGACTGCGGCGCCAGACCGGCGGCGATCCTGCGGGCATCTTCAGGGCGGTAGCGGGCGGTAAAGTAAAGCATGCGGTGAAAAGGGCTGGGTGACCGATGTTTTTGCAGGAAATCAAGGTAAAGCCCCAACGACGCATAGCGCCCCAGATCCACCATGCGGTCCAGAAAACGACGTGACGCCACAATGCCGGAATGAGTGCAGGCGCGCAGATCCTCTTCTCCCTTTCTTAATCCGCCCTCAAGCAGGTGCGACAGGGCCTGGAGTTCAGCCATCGCCGCGGCCGTAAAAAGCGGCCGCGAATTCTCTTGCATGATTGTCGTGGTGGAGATTTTCCCGGCAAGCAGATCTTCCTGGACGCAGTGAAATCTGCGGTATTGCACGCCGCGCACAATCAGGAGGGTAAGGCCGGTCAGCAGCACCAGGGCCGCAAGCCATCGGATTCGCTGTTGCCGACGGCGTTTGCGTACCTGGTTAAAGGAAAACCGGGTGTTGCGATAGTCCAGAACCATGGGGTCAGGGGAGCATCACGACTCTAATGCGTGCGGCTGCTGTTGCAAGGGTTGTTGCTTTTGCGGCAAATTCCTGCAACAGGCGCAACCGATGTTGAATGCGTTCAGACAGCCAAGGGTCCATGTTTCCTCTTTCCGGATTATCCGGAAAGTGTAGTATTGATTTTTTTCATTTTTCTGTCAAGCCGGAACGGTTGACTTTTCCGGCTAATGTCAATAGAATCCGCCTGTAATGTCGGATTGATCTTGCCATCAGAATCGCGACTCTGTCCGTAGTGCGCATTCAAGGAGGTATGGACGAGTTACATCAAGGAGATCATTGATTGGGCAAAGGATCACAATCCCGGCGAACCCGAGTTCCATCAGGCTGTTGAAGAGGTGCTTGAAACACTGGAACCCACTGTTGAGCGGCACCCCGAGTTTGTTCAAGCCGGCATCTACAAACGCATCGTGGAGCCGGACCGGGCCATTCTTTTCCGGGTTCCATGGATGGATGACCGTGGCGAGACCCAGGTAAACAAGGGATTTCGTGTGCAGTTCAACAACGCTATCGGTCCCTACAAGGGCGGGCTGCGTTTCCACCCTTCGGTCAATCTCGGCATCATCAAGTTCCTGGGCTTTGAACAGATTTTCAAGAATTCACTGACCACCCTGCCCATGGGCGGAGGTAAGGGCGGGTCGGATTTCGATCCCAAGGGAAAATCCGATGCCGAAGTCATGCGCTTCTGCTATGCCTTCATGTGCGAGTTGTTCCGTCATATCGGCCCGGACACGGATGTTCCGGCCGGTGACATCGGCGTGGGCGGCCGGGAGATCGGGTTCATGTACGGAATGTACAAAAAAACTCCGCAACGAACATACCGGCGTACTCACGGGCAAGGGCGCCGACTGGGGCGGCAGCCTGATTCGCCCCCAGGCCACCGGTTATGGGGAAACCTACTTTGCGGCCGAGATGCTGGCCACGCGTGGCAAGGACTTTCAAGGCAAGAACGTGGCTGTCAGCGGATCGGGCAACGTGGCCCAGTATGCGGTTGAGAAAGTCAACCACCTGGGCGGCAAAGCCGTCACGCTGTCCGACTCAAGCGGTACGATCGTGGACATGGACGGAATCAAAGGCGAGAAGTGGGACTTTGTCATGCAACTCAAGAACATTCGTCGGGGCCGCATCCATGAATACGCCGACAAATTCGGTGCGCGTTACCATGAGGGCAAGAGCGTTTGGGATGTGATCCGTGACGAAGGACTGCAGATCGATGTGGCCTTGCCTTCGGCGACTCAGAACGAGATCCAGAAGGATCACGCCGAAGCCCTGATAAAGAACGGTTGTTTTTGCCTTTCGGAGGGTGCAAACATGCCGTCCACTCCCGGGGCCATCGAAGTATACCAGGACAAGGAAATCCTCTACGGTCCCGGAAAAGCGGCAAATGCAGGCGGTGTTGCGGTTTCCGGCCTGGAAATGAGCCAGAACAGTCTGCGCATGGGCTGGGCGGCTGAAGAGGTTGACAACCACTTGCAGCGCATCATGAAGAATATCCACAAATCCTGCCTGGATGCGGCCGACACCTACGGTTCTCCCGGCAATTATGTGGTCGGCGCCAATATCGCCGGATTCCTCAAGGTGGCCCGCTCCATGCTGGCTTTCGGCGTTATATAGTCATTCCGGACTGACTCAACTTGATTTCTTGCGAGGGCCCCGGAGGCCCCGTTTCTCTCTCCGGGTTGTTTCGCGGATTGAATTTCCCCAAAGCACGGTGTATACTACCTGTACAGCCCCATTAGTCGTTCCGGGGAGAAAATGCCTGGGTCTGGAGGAGAAAAGGGAAAATGACGGAAAACACGGAACAGCAAACCCCCGCCGAATCCGAAAATTCACTCGGCGAAATCATTGAAAAATTGCAGGCGGATCGCTGGACATGGAGCAATTTCTATCGACGGCCCAAGTTCTGGATCGCCGCAATAATGGTTGTGTTGGCATTCCTGTTGGGGAGGGAATTGGTCCGCCACCAGCAGGAAAGCATCAGCAGTACGGAGTTGGGACGATCGCTTGAACTGGTTTCAACCGAAACCCGCTGGGTGAATAAGGAAGTTACACCTTACCGCGTCAAGATCGTACCTTCGGTAACGTTTACAGTGCACAACAAGGGAAATCGTTCCATCGGCAATTTGAAATTTGTCGGCATTTTTATGTTTGCCGACAGCGGTGAACAGATGAGCGATGGGGTTACGCCGTTGATGCCCGGTGCGGTTGAACCTGGAGAAACCACGGACAAAATCACCATTAACGCCTTGTACGGTTACTCGGCTACGTCCAAGGCTGCGTTTCTGCACAACAAAGACAAATGGAAACCCATCAAGGTCCGGATTCTGGCCCAGACCAGCGCCGGATTCGCGCCTCTGGGAGTGGTGCCCGTGCGCCAGGTAATCGAGGGCATTGAGGGCGACATTAATGAAGAGGAAGCAGGAGAGATGGACGAACGCATGCAGAAAGCCTTGAAATTGGGTGAATCCCTGCAGGTGCTGGATGCCGAATCCCGTTGGGAAGACAAAGTCGTAACCCGGAACCAAGCCGTGATCGTTCCAGTGATTCGCTTCCGCCTGAAAAACACGGGCGATGCTCCCTTGCACAACCTCATCCTGAAAGGGGTGTTTGAGTTCGAAGAAGATGGGAGACAATTGACCGTGGGCGAAGCCGAAGCCTTAACGGAGCCCCTGGGACCTGGAAAAGTCAGCGACGAGATCGCGTTGAAAGGCGAATTCGGTTACTCCGCCAGCAGCAAGGCGGCGTTTGTTCATAATCGCGCCGACTGGAAACCCGTAAAGGTCCGTGTGCTCGCGCGCTCGCGCCAGTCGGGTGACGCACTTCTGGGAATCTTTCCCATCAGCCGGGAAATCGAAGGTGTAAAAGTGAAGTACCGCAGTTCAGGAGGATGATCCCGCTGACCTGACGGCGGCGGTATCGGCATGGGACGCATTCTGCGCAAATTCCTGATCATCCTCTTGCTTGCCGCCCTGTTGGCGGCGGGGCTGCTATGGGTCCGGGACCTCGCGATTCAGCGGTGGCTGTTCAGCCACATCTCCGACGGTCATCGCCATTTCAATCAACGCGTGGTTTCACCTGAACAGGAGTTGTGGTCCCAACGAATTGAGATCGGACGTCACAGCGCGGATATTATTCGCGCCATCCTGGAATCTTCCGCGCCGGCCGTAGCTGTTCCATTGAGCGGTTCCCGTAGTTTACGCGGGGTGATCACCGCGCCATCGGGCGGAGCGGTTTTCGGCATTTTCGTTTCCGACCCCGGCCGCCCCCGCCCCTTGCTGCAGAAACTGGTGAGCGGTATCGACGTACTGGATCGCCACTTATCCCAGTTTCACAACCGGTTTTTTAATACCTATTTCATTTCCCGTAACCAATGGATTCTGATCAATCCTCCGAAATGGGTCAGTCAGATCGAAGACCGCCACGACTTCACCCCTGACGTTTTCTATCGCATTGCCGGTCCTGAAGAGAATCCCGATCGGGAACCGGTGTTCACGCCGGTTTACTACGATGATATCTGGGAGAAATGGATGACCTCCCTGGTGATTCCGGTATATCTGAAAGATGAGTTCCAGGGCGTGGTGGGACATGACTTTCTGCTGGATGAACAGGTGCCGTTTTTTTCCAACCAGGCGCTGAGTAATTCCGGAATGCTTGTCTTGGTGGACCGAAATAACCGCTTGCTCTTGCATCCAAGCGTTTTGAACCAGTTGAAAGGGCGGGAATTTAACATGAACGACAGTCTGGACATGAGCGACCGCGTCCAGAGCCCTCACGTGCTGGCATTACTGCAAAACTTGCGGGAGGGTGGACTGCGCAATGGCTTTCAGAACCTTGCCGGAAAACGTTTCCACGTTTGGCAGGCAGAGATGCCGGGAGTTGGCTGGCGGTATTTGTATATGGCCGGCAGCAGTGATATTCTGAGCCGTTTTGAACCAGAGATCAACCGCACATTGGTGTTGTCTGCCGCGGTGGCCGCCACGTGCATATTCTTTCTGCTCATGTTGTTGTGGTTGACTTTTCTCCGTCCGTTATCACGCCTGGGCAGGAATCTGCGATCCATCAGCCGGGAGAATGATGTGCTGGATCTTCCCCGGCAGCACAGCCTGCTCTCTTCCAGTTTAGAGAACCTGTTTGTGGATACCCGGGAGGTGGTACAGCGTCTCACCCACAACATTCAGGAGGTACGGGAGGCCAAGGAATATATCGAGACCCTGATGAAGACGGTCAGCGTGTTTATCGCGGTTCTTGATGCGGACCTGAAACTGGTCGACATCAACGAATTCGGGCTCAAGAAACTCAAGATCCGCCGCGAGGAGATACCGGGGATCGATCTCGAAAAACTTTTCGGCATGGATGAACTCAACCAACTGTCAACGGAACTGCGGGATCGGGGTCACGTGACCAACCGCGAGATGGTGATCTACCTCCCGGACGGGCGCACCATGAACGTGGACGCTTCCATATCCTCGGAAATAGATTCACACGAAACGGAACGTTTGGGGTATATTGCGGTGTTCTCCGATATTACTCTGCGCAAGAAAGCCGAAGTCAACCTGCGCAATCAGATCACTTTTTCGCGCCAGATCTTTAAAACCATTCCCGATATCATCTTGATTACGGACATGCAACGCAAAGTGATCTTTATGAACCAGAAAGCGGAAAGCCTGCTGAAAGAGCGCTTGTCGGCGAACCGTGATCTGGCGGATCTTTTGTCCCAGCGGTCACTGGAAAGCGGCTTTGATGAATACTTGCGCAATTCCATCCGTGATGGCCGGGACATCAAGCAGATCAATGTGTTGAATCCATTTATGGAGGAAGAGAGTTTTGTTGACCTGATCATTGAGCCATTGCGGACCCATTCGGGGCTGATCGGCGGCCTGATCCTGGTACGGGACATTACTGAATGGCGGGATTTAACCCAGAAAATTCAGAACCTTCAGGTGTTTATGCAGAAGCTGATCGATGCCAGCCCCTATGCCATAATCTCCGTGACGGAAGACAATCATGTCACCGTCTGGAACGGCAGCGCTGAAAAGATCTTCGGCATATCCGCCGGTGATGCGCTGGGGAAAAACGCTTTTGATGTTTGCCCCGCTTTCACGAATTACCGCGATATTATCAACGAAGTCCGCATCCTCAATAAGACCGTGTTTCTCAATGACGAGATGCTGTTGGTGGAAAAGGATGACAGCAATCGCATTGTGCATTTAAACATCTATCCGGTTCAGAGTGAGGGCCGCAGCGTGGTCATCAACATCCAGGATGTCACGGAACTCAAACAACTGGAGAACTCACTGATGCAGGCCCAGAAAATGGAGTCCCTGGGCCTCTTGACCAGCGGGATTATTCACGATTTCAACAATGTGCTCAGCGGCATTATGGGGTACGCTTCCCTGCTGGATAAAAAGATCCCCGACGATTCCCTGCTGAAACGCTATGTCCGTTCCATTCTCAGTTCCAGTGACCGGGCCTCCATGATGATCCGCCAGATTCTCGAGTACTCGCGCAAGAAACTGGCCAAACGCGAAGTGATTCCCTTGCATGAAATTGTGGACGAGTCATTGGATTTTCTTTCTCCTCACCTGCGTAGTATTCGCGTGGTGCGCCGCCTTTCAGATGAAGATCTTTTCGTTCACGCGGATCGGACCCGTATCTCACAGGTGTTGATCAATCTTTTGGTCAACGCCCGGGATGCTTTGAAAGGGCGTCCGGAGCCCACCATCGAAATTGCGACGGCCCGGAAACAAATCCTGCGTCACAAAACCATTCCCGATGGAGAATACGTTTTAATCCAGGTTCACGACAACGGGCGCGGTATCCGGCCGGAACATCTTGAACGCATATTCGAGCCGTTCTTTACCACCAAGTCCCGGGTTGCCGGAACCGGGATCGGCCTGGCCACCGTGCGTGAAATTGTCAAGGATTTCTCTGGTGAAATCCTGGTTGAATCGAAATTAGACCAGGGAGCGACTTTCTTTGTCTTTATTCCCGCGGCCTCTCCGCGCACGGAGAATCCGCGTGAACAGGCCAAGGAAGAAGTGCGCCCCCTGGTGGCGGGCTGGGCCCTGCTGATCGATGACGAAGAAGTGGTGCGCGAAATCGGCACGGATATGTTGCATTCGCTGGGAATCAAATGCCTGACCGCCGCGGACGGCGAGGAAGGGGTACGGATTTTCCGCGAAAACCGCGACCAAATCAGTTTCGTGATTCTGGATATTGAAATGCCGGGAATGTCCGGAGACCAGGTTTACGAGGAATTGCAGCGGATTCGTCCTGGAATCAAAGTGTTGTTTGCCAGCGGTTACTCCCGCGAATACCTAGAAAACAAATACTTTAAACGGCGCATCCGGGATTTCATGGCCAAACCCTTCCAGTTGAATCAACTTTCCCGCAATATTCACAACCTTATGAATCGTGATGAGCAAGCCAACCCGTAACATGGCCAGTCAGAGGGCCGATGCCTGGGAATCCTTGCACAGTCACGGGCGTACGCTGGCCGGTGTCCATCTCAGAAAGATGTTTCAACAGAATCCCCATCGTTGCAACGAACTTCGACTGGAGCTGGAAGGGCTGCTGCTTGATTTTTCCCGGCAGCGGCTGGTAAACGAGACTTTGGATCTGTTGGTGAATCTGGCCCATGCCTGCGGCGTGGAACCGGAACGAAAACGCATGCTCAGCGGCAAACCCATTAACGTTACGGAGAATCGCGCCGTGCGCCACGTGGATCTGCGCTTGCCCCCGAAACTTCGTGACCGGGAGGTCAACCGGGTTGTGGAGCGCATGGAGACTCTGGCAACCGCCTTGCGTTCCGGAAAGTTGACGGGTGTGCGCAACCGGCCTTTGCGGCACCTGATCAACCTGGGAATCGGCGGCTCGGACCTGGGGCCGCGCATGGCCGTGCATGCCCTGGGTTCCGCTTCTCTAAGTCCGGACATCCACTTTGTGGCAAATCTGGATATGGATGAACTGGCTCCGGTGCTGGAACGCCTGGATGCGGATGCCACCCTGGTGTGTGTGGTGTCCAAGAGTTTCACTACCCGGGAAACCATGGCCAATGCCGCCGTGGTGCGGGCCTGGCTAAAGAAGTCACTGGGGCGGAAGCAACTCGGCGCCCAGTTAGTGGCGGTTACCGCCCAACCCGGGCGCGCCCAAGAATGGGGCGTGCCCGCTGAACGCATCCTGCCTTTTTGGGATTGGGTGGGCGGACGTTTTTCACTTTCTTCGGCAGTGGGTTTCCCCTTGATGGTTGCGCTGGGCCCCCAAGGCTTTGCCGAGTTTCAAGCCGGCATGCATGCCGTGGACCTCCATTTTGAAACCGCTCCTTTGCGCCGCAACATTCCCGTCATTATGGCCCTGTTGGGTGTATGGAATGGAAATGTGCTGGGGGCCCGTTCGCACGCGGTGCTTCCCTATAGCCAGGCATTGCGCTGGTTCCCCCTCTTTTTGCAGCAATTGGAAATGGAATCCAACGGCAAGTCCGTAGATCGCCGGGGCCGGGTGTTGATACGGGATTCCGCTCCCGTGATCTGGGGGGATGTGGGTACCAATGCCCAGCACGCTTTTTTTCAACATCTGCATCAGGGAACTTTTTTTACTCCCTGTGATTTTATCGGTTTCGCCCATCCCCGGGATGAGCGCTTTCTTGAAAATCACCAATTGTTGTTGGCTAACCTGCTGGCCCAGTCAGCCGCGCTCGCCTTCGGGCGCACCGCGGAGGAAGCCGAGGCGGCCGGGATCCCTCCCACGCAAATCCCCTGGCGGGTTTTTCCCGGAAACCGGCCCTCTTCGACCTTGATGCTGGACCGGTTGTCGCCCTTCAACCTGGGACGGCTGATCGCCATTTATGAACACAAAGTTTTTGTTCAAGGCGTTTTGTGGGATGTGTTTTCTTTTGATCAGTGGGGAGTTGAGCTGGGCAAGGGAATCGCGGTTGATGTCCAAAAAAATATGAGCGGCCGGGAATCAACGGTGGACATAGCCACGAGGGAACTGATTAACTGGATCAACCGCGCCTGAGCCGATCCGGGTTTACATCAAGCCTTGAGCCTGCATCCATTTATCGTTGAAAATAGTGCTCAAGTAGCGGGAACTGCCATCAGCGAAAATGGTGACGATGCGGGCGGGTCGTGCGATGTCGAGGTTGGAGGCGATCTGTCTGATCGCCCACAAGGCGGCACCACTGGATCCCCCGGCCAGCACCGCTTCCCGTTTTGCCAGTTCACGGGTGGCGTGGAACGCGTCCCGGTCGTTTACACGAATAATATCGTCGATATGGGTGAAATCCGCGCAACCGATCAGGAATTCATCACCCAACCCCTCGATCAGGTAAGGGCCGGGGGTGACCATGCGTCGATGGTGGAACCAGTCATAGAATACAGATCCCTCTGGGTCCACGGCCACCACGCGAATGGCGGGATCCTTCTCCTTCAGAAACCGGGCCACTCCGCCGATGGTGCCGCCGGTGCCTATTCCAGCCACGAAAAGGTCGATACGCCCTTCCATCTGTTCCCAAATTTCCGGGCCTGTTGTCTGGTAATGGGCTTCGTTGTTTTCGCGGTTGTTGTGCTGATCCGGAAAATAACAACCCGGAGTGGCGGCTGCCAGTCGCGGGGTGATGTTGTTGTAACTGTCCGGGGATTCGGGTGGCAGGGTGGCATCCACCAAATAAACCTCTACGCCCAGGGCGTTGAGTTGGTTGATTTTTTCGCGGCTGATGCGGTCCCGCACAACCACCTTGAGGCGGTATCCCTTCTGGATGGCCATCATGGCCAGGCCGAGTGCCGTGTTTCCCGAAGAATTCTCGATAATCATTTGTCCGGGTTGAAGTCGTCCGTCTTTCTCGGCTTTTTCAATCATCCAGCGGGCGATTCGGTCCTTGACGCTGCCCATGGGATTGAGGAATTCCAACTTTGCATACACTTCGTGACCCAGGTTGGCGGTGACGTGGTTCAGCCGGATCATGGGCGTATGCCCCACCGTTTCCACGATACTGTTGCAGACTTTTTCGGTTGCCATATTGTTTCCTTTAAGAGAAGCCGGGACGTGGCGGAATACCCATTCTAGCGCATTGCCCGCTTGGAGTAAAGGGGCATTGAACAGGCGCATGACACCCGGCTCCCATTCTGTTACAATGGTTGCCCGGAGTCGCACCCGCCATGATATACACCAACTTTTTTCTGTTTATCGTTGCAGCCACCGTGTTTGCTTCGGCGCCCGAAGGTCCGGTTCCTCCGTTGGATCGGGCCGGCGCCCTGGCGATCACCCTTTTGTTGATGGCGGGATTCTGGCAATGGAACCGTTTGCGCTTTTTCCAATTAGAGAAACGATTCCGGGATCAGGGGGGCGACCTGCGGAATCTAAGACGGACTTTTCAGCAGGCCGTTGGCGTTCAATCCATCCTGGCCGTCGGGGTTTTCGTCTTGGCGGTAACCGGATTCTCGGTGAAGCCCCTGATACGGCAATTGCCTTTGATTGGCGACTCGGTGCTTCTGACCCATGCCCTGGGACTGGCTTTGTTTCTGTTCTTTTTGGTGGCGGTCTGGTTCTGGTCATGGCGGGCTTTTAACGGCATGATGAGCACCGCTCCGACAGCCAGAGCCCACGTTATTTCCCAGGTACGCTTTAACCTGGTAATCGTTATTCCCTGGCTGCTGCTTTCGCTGGCGGTGGATCTGTGGACCCTGTCGCCGTTGCCGGCGGCTTCCATGGACTCAGCTGCATTTAAGGTGATTTTTTTCGGCCTGTTTGTTTTATTGCTGGCCGTTTTTGTCCCGGTTCTCATGACCCGCTTGTGGGATTGCGAATCCCTGGAGGACCGGGCAATGGAAAACCGGCTGCAGTCCTTTACCCGAAAATTGGGGGTCCGCTTCCGCCGCATCCTTTCCTGGAACGCGATGCACCGTGGATTAATGACGGCCGGGGTGGTGGGGTTTGTTCCGGGATTGCGTTACCTGTTGATTACTCCGGCTTTGTCACACCTGCTCAGCGAAGAAGAAATCCTTTCCGTGGTGGGTCACGAAGTCGGCCACGTGCGCCGTGGGCACATGTGGTTTTACATGATGTTTTTCGCCGGTTTCGTCGTGGTAAGCCTGGGCCTGGTGGATCGCCTGGTGAACTGGCTGGCGGGAACCGGTCCGGGATTGTCCCTGCTGGTGCGGGCGGATGGTCAATTGAACACCGCTTTCCCGGGGTGGGCATCGGCCGCGGTTTCTCTTTTGTTGTTCGTGGTGTATTTCCGTTATGTTTTCGGTTGGTTCATGCGCAATTTCGAGCGTCAGGCCGACCAGTTCTGCTTTGCAGCCGGGATCCCGGCGCAACACCTGATCTCCGCCTTCGAGAAACTGCGGGATCACAGTGGCGGAGGGGACGAGCGCGGAAACTGGCACCATTATTCCGTTCCGCAACGCATTCGATGGCTGCGC
>DSBM01000031.1 GCA_011049425.1 Candidatus Aminicenantes bacterium | reverse complement strand
CGTCCTGCCTCAGCCCATGGGGCCCCGGAACCTGCCGTTTGCGTTCGCTTATGCTTTATGCCCTGCGGGTATGTATGCCCTCTGGGTACTCTTCCTCACAACTGCTTACTGATTCCCAATATATGTTTACCCACACGAAACGTAATAGAACCGATCATTTAAATCTGTTTCGGATTTCGGATGTAGGAAAGGTGCAAGTTGACAACCGCTTGGTCCTGGCGTTTAATGCTGGCGAAAATCGACCAGGAGAGTTTCATGGCGGAATCGTTTGATCTTCAAGTTGAATCCGAGATCGGCATACTGGAGGGAGTTGTCTTGCATAACCCGGGCGCAGAAATCGAGAACATGACCCCGGGCAACGCGGAACGCGCCCTGTACAGTGACATTCTGAACCGCAAGGTGGCGGCCCGAGGTTACCGGCAATTTTCCGGGATACTGGAACAATTCACCCGGGTTTTTTATATCCTGGAGTTGCTGACCGACGTTCTCGATAAAGAGAAAACCAGGATTGAGCTGGTCACTCAGATCTGCCGCAACGAGAATGCCATGTACTTGCATGAACGACTCCTGGAACTGGCCCCAAAAGCACTGGCCCGGCAGTTGATCGAGGGCGTGGAACTGGAGCGCGACAACCTCAGCCGTTTCCTCAGTGAAGAGCGCTACTCCCTGCGGCCCCTTCACAACTTCTTTTTTACCCGCGATGCCGCGGTTGTCTTTGGAAATGAGTTGATTATCGGCCGGATGGCCCGCCGCGTGCGGGATCGCGAAGCGGTGATTACCGCGGCCATATTCTCTCATCACCCCTTATTCTCGACCCGGATGCACTCCCCCCGCCGCGAAGACAATGGTGAGCCGGTCACGCTGGAAGGCGGCGACATCCTGGTGGCCGGGAAAGATCTGCTCCTGATCGGCAACAGTTCCCGTTCCAACACCCGGGGAATCGATTTTGTGATCGATGTACTCAAGAAGCATAAAAAACCCGGCCGCATCGTCGTACAGCAATTGCCCCCCAGGCCGGAATCCTTTATCCACCTGGACATGATCTTCACCCTCCTTGATCAACACCAATGCATGATCTACGAACCTCTGGTCGGCCGCCCCAACCCTTTCCACTCGGTTCTCATTGAAGTGGATAACGGTAAGGTGCACATCAGTGAAGCAGAGAATCTCATGAAAGCCCTTGAAAAGGCCGGCATGGAGCTGGAGCCACTTTACTGCGGCGGTCGCAAAGACGCGTGGATCCAACAGCGGGAGCAATGGCACAGCGGGGCCAATTTTTTTGCTTTCGCGCCCGGGAAACTGATCGGCTACGATCGCAATGTCTATACCCTTGAGGAACTGAACCGTTCCGGTTATGAGGTGCTCCGTGCCACCGATGTCCTGAAACGCAAGGTCGATCCACACGCGTATTCACGCTGCGTGATCACCGTGGACGGAAGTGAACTGGCCCGGGGCGGCGGCGGTTGTCGTTGCATGACGTTGCCCCTGCGCCGGCGTCGCCTGTGAACGGCGAAACGAAACGGCCCCACACATTTTTTCCAGGCTAAGCGTTTTTGATCTGAGCGTTGACCACAATCGCGATTTCCTGGGCCAGGGCGGCGCAGGCTTCGTAACTGCCGCAACGGGTCAGGAACACGCTTCTGCCCGATTTGGCCTGCAGTGACAACTCGGCGGTCGAGCGCATGCTTTTTTTCTCTTGCCGGACCCGCACGTTCAGGGAATCAACGTCCCTGAAGCCCATCAGGCGTTTGCGGCCTTTGCGGATCTCTTGCTTGCGCTTGTCGAATACCATGCGATTGTTCATGAAAGTATCGCGGATGATCATGAACATCGGGAACAGCGGCAATAGAAAAAACAGGATCAGGAAAGGCTCACCTTTCAGTGTCTGCCACAAAGCCTGCCAGGGTGAAACCGCTTGGGAAAAATCGATGGCGGTCAGCAGGGCGGCATACCAGAAAACCACAAAAACAGCCAGCGCCGGCAAGGGCTGCCACGTTTGATTCCTGCGCAGACGCAGAACCGCGATCTCGTCACCACTCCAATTGAGCGTCAACCTGCCGGATTTCCCATATGGGTAAGCGTCACTGTTCACAACCGGATCATAAGCCACGCTATTCGCGAATGCAACCATTATTGCTCCCCTATCATGGTTTCATCCAGCTTCCGCCTTGAGATTTTTCTTTTTATCCCACATAATCTAATTGATTCAAGACCAATCCGATTCAAGACGGGAACGAGGCGAAAATTTCTCTCAGGAGGATACCATGAACAACCGGACATCAGAGTTCAGCGCGATCACTGACCGCAGGCAGGAGTTCCCGTCTTTGAAAAGAGAATATCAGGGAATGCCCCTGGCGTTTTTCGACGGACCGGGAGGCACCCAGGTTCCGGAAAGCGTGATCTCCGCGGTTTCAGATTATTACCGCACATCCAACGCCAACGCACACGGGGCATTCATCACGTCTTGTGAAACCGATGAGGTCGTGGAAAAGGCACGCCGGCAAACAGCGTGCTTCCTGGGCGCCGAAGGCCCGGGAAACATCTCATTCGGCCCGAACATGACCAGCCTGACTTATTCCCTCAGCCGGGCGATCGGTCGCCGGCTCCATAGAGGAGAAGAGATCCTGGTTACACAACTGGACCATGAAGCCAACCGGGCGCCCTGGCTGGCCCTGCGCGAACAGGGAATCATCGTGCGCGAAGTCAAAATTCTGGATAACGGTACCCTGGACTACGGGGATTTTGAGAACAAGATCAACGAGAATACCCGCCTGGTAGCCGTGGGCTACTCCTCCAACGTAACCGGCACCGTAAACGAGGTCCAACGAATCCGCGGCCTCACCCATGCCGCGGAGGCCCTGCTGCTGGTGGACGCGGTCCATTTCGCCCCGCATTTTCCCATTGATGTCACTTCGCTGGGAGTCGATTTCCTTTTGTGCTCGGCCTACAAGTTTTACGGCCCCCATGTCGGGATACTCTACTCCAGGGGGGAATTGTTAAACCGCGTCCCAACCTACTTCCTGAGAACCCAGGAAGCCCACGCCCCTTGCAGAATTGAAACCGGCACACTGAACTTCGCCGCCCTGAACGGCGTGACCGCCGCCATCGACTTTATCGAGTCATTTGACCCGGACCCGGACATCCAATCCCGCCTGAAGCGTGCCATGCAACGAATCGCCCGCTACGAAGAGACCCTGGCGCGGCGCATCTACGAAGGGCTGCAATCCATTCCCGGATTGCGAACAATCGGTCCGGACTTTAACGTGGAACAGCGAGCGCCGACCATCTCTTTTACTCTTGAAGGCGTAAATCCTTACACTGTCTGCGCTGAATTGAATGAAAAAGCCATCCTCGCATGGAACGGACATTTCTACGGCATCCGCGCGGTTGAAAGCCTCGGCCTGTTGGAAAAGGGCGGACTGACCCGGGTGGGTGTATCCCTGTACAACACTGAAGATGAAGTAGACCGCCTGTTGACCACGGTAAATGAAATCGCTTCCCGGCACCGCTGAATTGAAACAATAATTTCGTGAATCACCGCCAGTCAGTATGATCTTTCTCTGCCGACTTTCATGCCTGATTGATGATGACCACCGATACGTACCGCTTTGCGTTTGCGCTGCCTTTGCCGGTAACACGAATCTTGTGATATAGTTTTGCGTAGACTGGAGGCAGCCATGAAGGTCAGACCCGTCATTCTTGTCATTCTGCTGATGATCGTTTCCCCGGTGGCCGGCCAGGATCAGCCGGCCATCCCAAAATGCGCGCCCCTTTTTATCAAGGCCACCTTTTACCCGACTTACAGTTTGTCTCGATACGACTACGACATTGACCGCAACCGTCAGGAATTACGCGCCTACATTGAACTGCGTCAGGGAGGCATTCACGGGGATGCGGTTCGTGACGCCCGAATCCTGGTGAACGGCACTCCCATTGATTACAACGACAAAGAAAAGGATTACCGCCGCCGGATCCTTATCCAACAGCAAGACAATTTCTCCAGGGACATCCTTCTTGAAATCCAGCGGCCCGACGGATGCCGGATTCGAGAGGAGGTCAACTTCCCCGGCTGGGTAAAGATCTCGGACCCCGCTGCAAAGATTGTGGAAATAAACACAAGTATTCCCGTCCGCTGGACCTTTTCTTCTCATCCGTTCCCCCTGGTTTTGCATATCTTTGATTTCAAACAACGGCAAAAACTGCTGCGACGGCGGTTGGATCCCGGAGATTCCGCGCACTTGCCTCAAAAAGATATCCCAAAAAACTCGATTTTGCGTATCTGGATTACTTCGGACTGGTTTTTTAAAAAGTACTTGAGCGGGAAGCACATTGTCCGGGGATCGGAGATCAACATCCTGCCATGGAGCCAGGTGTTTGTGCGGACCCGGTCTACAAAAACGGAACCTTAATGAAACGCATATTGCCGGCAATCTGGATCGCTGCCGCTGTACTGGGAAGCAATCACCTGGCGGCCGTACTCTTCGCGAAACCCGAAGCAATCAAAGTGCCCGGAGTCTACCTGGATTGTAACCCCCGCCAGATCGACATCCATTTCATCAAAGAGGAAATCACTTTCGTCAACTATGTGCGCGACCGCCAGGCGGCCGACATTCACGTCATCATCACCGTACGCCAGACCGGCAGCGGCGGCAGGGAGCATTCCATCAAATTTCTGGGCCTGAACAGCCAGAAAGGCAATGACCGGGAACTGAAGTATTACTCCACCGCCACCGACACCGAAGACCAGCGCCGCCAGGGCCTGGTCGAAAAGCTGAAACAGGGCCTGATCCCCTACATTTCGGATACGCCCATGGCGGATTTTATCTCCATCTCCTACAGCGGCGCCGGCGCGGAGAAGGCCGCGCGCGCAAGCGGCAAAGACAAGTGGAACCACTGGTCTTTTCAAGTCGGATTGAGTGGAGATATTGACGCGGAAGAGTATTCAAAGAACTGGGAGTACTCACTGTCCCTTTCCGCCAACCGCGTGACCCGGGAATCAAAAATCAACTTGTGGACCTTTCTGGAAAACGAAAAAACCATCTATTCCATTGAGGATGAAGGCAAACTGGAAGAATACATTTCTCAAACCAGGAGAGCGATGTTCTATGCCGGCTATATCAAGAGCCTCAGCGATCACTGGTCCCTGGGCGCATTTTTTGATTTCTTTTCCTCTACATACGACAACGCGGACATCTATTACACGGCGGGATTGGGAATGGAGTACAACATCTTCCCTTATGACGAGTACACCCGGCGTGAACTGCGTTTGCGCACTAAGCTGGAATATACCCGGCGCCGATACAACACGGTAACCATATACAACCTTCTGGAAGAAAACCTGTTCCGTCAGCAATTGGCGATCTTTTTTGCGCTCAAGGAGCCCTGGGGTTCGGTGGGCCTGCGGTTGACCGGCATGGCCTACTATCATGATTTCTCTAAAAACAATTTCCGGGGCGATGTGGATGTCAGCATGAACCTGTTAAAGGGACTGAGCGTGCATGTCAGCGCCAATTACTCGCGGGTAAGAGACCAGCTCTCCCTCCCCGCCGAAGGCGCTACCAAGGAAGCCATCCTGATGGAGCTCCAGGAACTGGCAACCGGTTACGAATTCAGCTTGCGCCTGGGGTTGAGTTATCGCTTCGGCTCCATTTACAGCAACGTGGTCAACCCCCGGTTTTAGCCCCCACAACGTATCTTATAAGCCCGAAAAGGTTTTGCTGACAGCGGGTTGTTCATAGCAATTATCCACGCTTCTCTTGCCGAATTTTTTCCGGAATACATCGATTATGGGAAATCCACGTTTTCTGCGCGAGGGTGAGAACAAATCCTTTGAACGTTTATCCTCCTGCCTCAACTTTGACAACCCCGGTAATGGAGAATCAGGATTACCCTGATCGGGCTTTTTCGGTCCTGCACCCGTTTCCACTAATGAAAATTTTCCCAGCCGGCGCCAAATTTCCTGTTGAATGCGGGAGCACTCGTTTTGGTCCGCCCAAATATCGGAAACGCCCACCTTCCCCTTAATGGGCTTGCGCAAGAATATGGCACCCCAAGCGCCTTTCCATCCCTCTTCCTGCCAGGGACTCTGTACGAAATTTCGATTCCCAATCACCTCCAATCCTGAAGGTCTTATGATTCGTTCCTCAACTTCAGCCGGTGACATAAAACCGTTGCAGCCAGGTTCGCGGTATCCATAATCGAAAGTCATGCTCAGCACCCCACCCGGCTTCAGTACCCTGGCCATTTCCCGTATTGCCAATTCCTGATTCTCAATATGTTCAATCACGCATACGGAAATTACCTGGTCAAACATATTTTCGGGAAATTCAATCCTTTGGGCATCACCATAAGCATTTACCAGATTCCAATTCATGATTTCAGCCACATGATTCGCGTTGTCAACCAAACCCTGGTTCAAGTCAATGGTAAATACCGTTGCCCCTCTGCTGGCAAGATAGAAAGAAAGCAGTGTGGATGATTCCCCGACTCCCAGAACTTTTGAGTTTAGCGAAACTCCTGAAAATTCGATGACCATACACATTTCCCAATACCTCCACAATGCCCGTTCGGGCCAGGTGCGGCCTTTGGCTGCGGCACAGTGGAAAGGTTGGAAATCACCCAGAAAACTTGTATGGAGCAATCCTTTACTATTCAAAAGGGAACGTAACCTTTCAAAATCTTCTATCAAAGCAATAAAAGATATCCGTTGCAAATCTGAGACTTCAATGGACTTGTTGATTATCATTAACGTCTCCAAAAAACCATTGATTTAAAATCATGTTTACCCTGTTTTGGATAACATACATGGCCTCAGCGGGCAATTCAACGTTTTGAAGCCAGAAAGAGTTTTTTTTAAAGGCCGGACCTTGAACAACTCACTATGTGTCAACCCGGCGCGAATGATCCAACCAGATTCTCATCTGTATGTTCATCTCATCCCAAAGGCGGCGTTTCTTTTCACCGCAATGGTGCGGCCGCCGCCCGTGTGGAAAGGCGAAATCCCCGATTTTTCGGTTATTTGCGTTCGGAGGCCTCGCCCACCTTGGAGGAGGACACGGGCGCGGTTTGACCCGATACCGTGGGAGTCGCGGTGTCGGCGTTACCGCCCATGGCGGACCCGTTGGCGGATCCCCCGGCGAAATGACGGATCAGCGAAGTCTTGTTCATGGGGCGCCCCTTCCTGATCGCCATGGTGCGCAACTGGAATTTCTGCCGGTCTGTAATGGTCCTGGATGAAACTTTCAATTCCGGGAACATCACTGAGTTCCGGTGACTGGAGTAAACCAGGTCGGTCCCCAACCTGTGGGCAATGACGCGATCCGGGTTCCAGTCACGTTTTTCAATCGGACCTTTCACCAGACGGCCGCCGGTTATCTTTTTCTCCTCCGGCCGGTTATCATTCTGCCGGGCTTGCACCAGACTGCGGTACAGCAGCCAGTTTCGTGCTTTACGTGCATTCAGGCCGGGATCCGGACTCTTTTCCGGAGCCGTTGTCCGATCCAGGGACAGCTGGCGATTCAATACCTTCAGGGGCGCACGGTTCAGCCGTTCCAGGATAATGGCGACATCTTTGGGAACATCCTTGAAGATGACTGGAGGCGGCGTCAATTTCGATTTACCGGATTGATTATACCGCGCCCGCCAGCCCTCATGACCATATCGGCGGTAGGCGGCATATCCTGCATAGTCACCATACACGTAATGGATCCAGTCGGAAAGCGTCCAACACCCGGAGAGACCGTATGCTTCTCCTTTCATCTGCGCCCACAACCAGTCGGCCCCGTACATGCCCGGCTTGAACGCGGTACCGGGGATCCAGACCCAACCGTTCTTGTTCATCCAGACCCAGTTGCCCAGGTGGGCAGGAATCCAGCCCCAGGGCTGCGTCGGAACCATATACAACTGATTGTTGGCCGTAACAAAACGGGCATGGAAAAAAGGCCGCCGGTCCGGATACTTGAAACTGTCGTCGTATGGCTTCCACACGTAACCGAGAAGGTCATTGTATTCCCACTCCCCGTACAGGCTTGACCACTTCTCAGCGAATCTCACCACCCCGGGAGGAAACTGATAAATGGGCTTGGGAAGTTTGCTGATGCCGTAATGGAGCCCCTCGAAGTGCTTGTTCACGTACTCGTTCCACAATTGAAATTCCGCGCCCCCCCGGCTGTCACTGCGCACCCATTCGTGGGTCGCTGTGATCAAAGCCCCTTCGCCGGATCGCATGTACTTTTTGTCCAGCTTTTTTTCCGGGTCGCCGAAGAGGACGCCGATTTTTCCTCTATCCACGAAAATCCGGGTGCCCGCGCCTTCAACGGCAATGGTTGTGGTGGAATCGCCGGCCATCTTGACCGCGGCCAGTGGGGTTGCCAGCTGGAACAACTCGCGGTTGTAGGTGTTGTTCATGGAAAATATGCGACCCTCCGTGAGTTCCAGCAAGGTGATTTTTTTGTTTGAGGTCAGGCTGTCCGCGCGCAGGGTTTTGATATTCAAGTTGCTTTGGCTGTCCATGCGCAGGATGGTCCCGTTGTCAAACTGCAGTTCACACCGGCTTTTTTCACCCGTTTCCACAGCGTCTCCCGGCAAAAGCGGGAAATTCACGACCGCGGTTTTTGGTTCGGAAGAACCCGCCTGGCGTACGAAAACCCCCCCCTCCAGTAATGATACGTAGCAGAAAGCCTCGGAATCATCCGCGGCATACGCCTGCAATCCAAACAAAGCCAATGAAATGACGATTATCCATCCAAGCCTGTAATGTTTCATGACAAACCTTCTGATCTTCATCTTCCCGCACACCATACTGTAGCAATACGGTTGCCATGAATTCATTCCCGGAGTGTCCCTTTTTTGCCGCGTTTTTCCCAATCCGCTGTCCGCTTGCGATGCCGGGTAACGCGGTCTTCGTGCAGGGTGGCCAGATATTGAAAAGTCGGCCGGGTTCAGGCCAGCAGGCGGTAAGCGGTTTCCAGGTTCCTGAGAACGGCCACATCATAGGGGCAATGCGTCTCGCAGAGTCCGCATTGCGTGCAGCCCGCAACAGTGGCTCGAAGTGACAGGCTCCGATAGGCGGTCCGGGCTTCGCGGGTTTTGCCGTAGCCGCGGTAATACAGACTGTAGCGCATGATGTCGGAAATGGCGATTCCCTGGGGACAAACACTTTCGCAAATCCCGCACATGCGGCAATATGTGGCGGAGTTTTTCTTTACGTGGCGATTCAGGCAGGCCTGTTCACGTTGCGTGATGGGGCCGGCCAGGGCCCCGAGGTTCTCCTGCAGTATGTTGAAATTCAACATCTCCGTGATGATCCCGGACACCCGCTGATCCGCCAGCACCCACTTGATCTTGGCCTGGGGCGGGCTGACTCCCTCCGCCCGGAAACGGGACAATTCCTGACGCTCCCCGCCGGCCATCACTTTCATGGCAATAACCCCCAGGTCCTTTTGCGACGCTGCATTCAGGATCTTTGAAATTCCCGCCTCTTGCAGGTAGTCGGTATACACCCCGCCTTCCTCAACCCGGCTTCCGGAATAGACATTGTACGCAAGGGAGATCATGTCGTAGTGACCACTCTCGATCGCCGGAAGCAGTACACGGACCGGATCGTGATGGCAGGAAACTCCGGTAAAACGGATTTTGCCCTGCTGTTTCAGTTTTGCAAATGCCTCCAGTACATAATCCGCCTTGAGCAGATCAGGGTCCCGTGCGCCGTGAACCAGCAGTACATCGATATAGTCGGAATTCAGGCGCCGCAAACTACCTTCAGCTTCCTCAATCAAACCGGCAGTGGAACGATACCGTCGCCCCGGGTGGAACTTGGTGGCCACAATGAAACGGTCCCTCCGATCAGCGATCAGCCGGCCGATGATGCTCTCGCTGTTACCGTTCATGTAGGAAGAGGATGTGTCCACGTAATTGACGCCCCGGTCCATGGCCAGGCGGAACACCGACTCATTCGGGACCGGACTGCCCCCCAGGCTGACCGCGGAGATCCTCAGGCCGGTCCTTCCCAATCTGCGATACGCCATTTTGGCCGGGGTTGAAGCGGAACCGCCCGGGGACTGGGTGGAAAACAGGTTTGGAGCGGCGGATAAAATGCCGAGACCGGAAAGTGTCGTCATAAACTCCCGGCGCTTCATCAACCAATTCCCCGGGAATGGACGCCTGTAAAAGCCTTCTCATTTATGCGCATGAAAGTAATTTAGTTTTGTGCAAACGGAATGTCAACCACCATTCCCCTATATTTCTTCTATCCGAACACGGCGGTTTTCGCGATCGCAATCAGAAAAAGCGCTTGCTGCCGACGTTGTTTTCCCTGGAATTCAGCGGATATCGCCCGAAGAATAGCTTCAATTCCGGACCGCGATGGTTTCGATCTCGATCATCGCGCCCAGTGGCAGGGCCGCCACTTGAAAGGCGGCACGGGCCGGGGGATTGTCTTTATAGAATCGCTTGTATACCTCGTTCATGCGCGCGAAATTGCCGATATCTTCCAGCAGTACGGTGGACTTGACCACGTGCTCATACCCGAGTCCCGCAGCCTCAAGTATGGCGCCGATATTCTCTAGGACCCTCTCTGTCTGGGCTTCGATTCCTCCCGCAACGATCTTTCCCGTTTCAGGGTCAACGGGCACTTGTCCGGAGATGTAAAGCGTGCCTGCCGCCTCGACCGCTTGGCTGTAGGGCCCGATGGCCGCCGGCGCTTTGTCTGTCTGGATTGCTTTCTTCATTTCAGCCCCCTGGGTATTTTGATTTGATTCTCAGTAATGAACCAAGAAAACACAATGCTCCGCATAACCGACTGGAAGGAGCTGGAAAGCGAAGCGGCGCAGCTTTTCCCCTTCCGAGCTAATGCGGTTGTTAGCCCATTCTTTCATCGTCCGTATCCCGCACCCGCAGGCATATTCTCGAACACTTTCAGTGCATCCTTCCTGGTGATAACTGTGTCGTAAAGGCCGATGTCTTCACCATCGTGCTTGTTGATCCCGGTGTAGCTCAGACTGGCGTCCTCATAACGTTTAAACTTGTAGACCGCGTCGTTCATCAGGGCGCTGTTGAACACGCCCAGGCTGACCAATAACTCGAAGTCCTTGACGGTCAGTCCCGTGACCTTCTTGAACAAAACCGGTTCAAGTTGGGTAATCACGTCCTTCAGTGTCCGCTCGCGGTAGTCGGTCAGGTACATGAAGATCGGAACACGGGTGGCGAACTTGATAAGCTTCTCCTGAATCTGCTTGCGCCTGCTCTTGTATTCCTTTTCATCTTCCGTCAGTTCTTTCTTTTCCTGCGGCGTCAGGTCTTCGTTGTTCTTGTCCTTGCGCGCCTTTTTCACCGCCTCGGACTTGTTGATGATCGTTTCGATGTCCTGATTCAGATTGCGGAAGCCCTCAATGCTCATCAACGCATTCATGGCGGCCTCATTCGCCATGAGCCGCTTCAACGTATCGTTGTCTACATTCACCAGCAGCGCGCTTTCCCAGCGCCGCGCCAATAGCGTCGCGGTGGTTCCGCTCATCGCCATATCGAGAATCCCGGCGGCGTCGATCTGCTTCATCGAACTGCCGTCATAGGCGAGCACCGGCAGAAAACTGATGAATTCCTCGACCTTCTTCTCCGGGTTGGTCTCGTCTACGTTCAACCTGCAACTGTAATCGGCAATCTGGCGCAAGGCCCGATCGGGCGCGAAGTCAAAGACATAGCATTCCTTCTTGATGATCTCTTCTTCATTCGGACTTGCACCGTCCGGGTTCCGCACCGTCCAGGGCGATTGCACGCGAAACGCCGCCTGAAAGTAGGTCTCCGGGGTGGAGGCATTGCGAAGCATGAATATCCCCGTCCATGGCCTCACCGTTACGCCTGTCGTCAACTTGCCGCATGACAAGGTGATGGTTTTCGATTCCAGCGGATCGTCCATTGCATCCAACACTGGCGGCAATGCGGCAACGCCGATCCCGGCAGCGCTCCCCGCCGCCACAATGATCGTGTAATCGTGATAGAAGCGGTTCTGCCGCTTCGCCAGCAGGTTGCGCATGGCATAACACGATGCGATGCTCGGCAGGAACCAGAAGGTGTGCGATAAAACATTCAACAGCCGCGCATCGGAATAGGGCATGGGGGGCTTCTTCGCCCCCAGCTTCAGATTGTCCACCGTCGCCGCCTGAAACGAGCCCCGGATCAGGTCAAGCCACTTCTGCACCTCGTTTTCATACTTGAATCGGGCCTTGCCGCCGCTGCCCTCGGCGGAGAAGAACACGTTCAGGTCAAATTCGTCGAACTCGCCCTGCATGGCGATCTCCCGGATCGCGTCCGGCAGTTGATAGGTCATCAACACCATGCGCGGCAGGCAGGTATAGGGATTGTCCGGCTCCGGCCACTCTGCCTTGGCCCGCTGTTCGTCCGAGTAGGTCCAGTTGAATATCTGTTCCTCGATGAACTCTCCCGAGGCGATGGCGCGGAACGGAGTGCCCGACAGATACAGGTAATGATCCGTCGTAATCGGTATAATTTCTTCGTCAAAGTCCTGCAACCCCTCACCCTGGCCGAACTCGGCCTCTTTCTTGTCCTCAGCTTCGAAAAGTTCCTTGGCGTTCTCGCGCCATGCGCCGTAGTGGTATTCGTCGAAGATCACGCAATCCCAATTGGTCGCGTGGACCCATTCGTTCTTGGTCTTAATCCCACCCGTGCTCTTGTTCTTGCCCAGGTAATCCTGAAACGAGCCGAAGCATACGAAAGATTTCCGCTTGTCGGCCTCTTCATAGGTCAAACCGCCGGGCTTGATGAACTGCCAGCCCGCGAAATCGATGTGCTGCTTCAGGTCGTCTTCCCACGCGCTTTGCACCGCCGGCTTGAACGTCAACACCAGCACTTTGCGCCACTTCAACTTCTTTGCCAGTTGATACGCGGCGAAGGTCTTGCCGAAACGCATCTTGGCGTTCCACAGGAAATGCGGCGGCTTGTCGTGATTCTCCTTGCGGAAACTCCGGAAGTAGACCGCCGTCTTCTCCACCGCCGCTTCCTGTTCGGGCCGCATCCTGAAATCCAGCGAGCGGTTCTCCTCACTCAATTGGCCCGTGCGCACGGCGATAATCGCCGCTTTGACATCACCCACCGTGCAGCGGAACCATTCACCTTCCGGATTTTTGATGCCGTTGATGCGCAGCATCCGGTGGATCTCGCGGTCCGTGAAGACGGTCCCGTCGTTGCGCATCGCCGCCTCTTCCAGCACGATGCGGTAGGGCGGCGGGCCGGGTTTCTTTGTAGGATACTGCTGCGCCACCCGGCTTTTGGTGTCCACGGTCGTATAGCCCACCTTCAGCAGCCCGGCGTATTGCGGGTTTGTGTCCTCGTAGGCATAGATCGTTGGGTGCGCTTCGGGTCGCGGGGGGAAGAACACCTTATTCATCGCCCGTTCCCTTGATCTTCTTGCGGGACTTGACAGGCGGCAGGAAGTTCTCGCCCGTCACCACGCTTTTTCCGGTCTTCTGCTCCAGTTCCAGCCGCGCCCGCTTTGCGATACGGCCCCCTTTTTTGCCCGCTTCCGTGTTTTCGCCCATCCCCGTTGCCTCGACGCTCTCGGCGATCTGCCGGGTGGAAAGTTCCGCCAGCGCGGTGAAGATCAGTTTTGCCTCGCTCATGTGGTCGCGCAGGTTCTGGGTTTTCAGTCTCTTGACATCCTTGTGCTGTTTGACCGAAACCCCGCTCCATTCCTGATGGATAATGTTGGTCAGGATCGCATATTCGTCCTCGCCCTTGATCTCGTGATCCTTCCAGTAATCAGTCAGTTTGTTGCGGGTCTCCTGCCCCATCATCCGCTGCTGAATCCACTTCTCGCTGCGGCCATGCTGCCGCCAGTATTCGCGGGCGCGGTCGAGCGAGCGGGCCGGGTCGCTCATATCCTGCATCCGCTCGTAGCCAACCTTGGCCAGCCAGAGTTTGATCGGCTCGGCCTTGGGGCTGGGAACCGATTGGATAATGCGCAGCAGCGTCTCGGGATCGGCCACATCGGTCAGGCGCATCTTTCCGTCACTGGCCGGCAGTTTCAACTGGTGACAATTTGTCACCGATTGACTGCCCTCCTTTTTCAGTCGCTCTTTGAGCTTGTTCCAGTATTTTCGGGCGGTCTGGTAATCCGACTGCTGAATCAACACCGCGACGATATCCACCACCGAGAAATACCAGGTTTCCGTCTTCTGGTCGTAGGTCCGGCGGATCTTGAAGTTCTCGAAAACGGCCAGGGCTTTTTCGCTATTCATTGTTCGCCTCCATCGGGCGGACCATCGATTCGATGAAGGCAATTTCGTCTTCGGTCAGGTTGAAGTGTTTGTAGAGTTTGGCGTCCTTCCAGGTCATTGTCATGGAAAGTTGCGGGACAAAAGCGAACCGATCTTTCGTGATGTGTTGCGTGTTCTTGCGCAGCCCTACCAAAAACCGCAGAAATCTGCTCCGCAGATAAGCGGCAAGATTTGTGGCCTCGCCTTCGGAATCATAGGCACCAACGACAAGATACGTTTCAGTGCATGCGCTCGGTGGCGCGGCGACGATTGGTTTGCCCATGATCATCCGCGGATACTCTCTCGCTTCTCCACCCTCGCCATAACCCATCGAAATCAGGGCTTTCCATTTGTTCAGCATTTCCGTTCCGGCGGTGATTTGCGACTTACTGATCTTCCCCACGGCCTTATTAGCGTACAAAGTCAGTTCACCATGTTTTTCCGGTTTGATGAAGGTGCGAAGGCCGAATGGTTTCTGTCGGGATACTTGACCACTCAGCGAAGGATATTTCTTGGCAGCGACTTTTTTGAGGATTGAAATGGCCTTGTTGAAGCGGACAAAGGTGTCGAATTCGTCCAAGGGGCGCGTCATCGTGTCGGTCTTGCCATTCATGTGCGTCGTCACCTGACATGGACCCTTGTAATCTCGTTCCCACAGGAAAAAGCAAACACCACCTATCACTTTGACACCAGGAAACACGTCGGAAGCGATTGGGTAGTCGACAAGAGAAGAGATGCGCCGATCATGCAGCATCGCATCTCGGAACTCGTCCAAGCCTTTTCCGCCGGCAAACCAGCGAGACGGGATAATCATCGAGAGATAGCGAGTGTTCAGTTTTTTGGCCCGTTCGACAAATTTGTTGTAGATGGGTGATGAGCCTGTGCTATCTCCTGCATCGCTCAACTGGTAGGGCGGGTTGCCGATGATGACGTCGAATTTCATATTAAAAATCTCCTCGGGATGCTCGGTGTGAATGAACTCGTAGGCGTGGGTTTCGAGTTCCTTGCCACGCTCGTATGCTTCTTGACTGGCTCCGCAGTATACGCAACGCCCTTTTCTCCACGCATGTTCGATGCGCTCGAAGCGGATGTTGCCTTCCGGAGTGTCAAAGGTCTCGCAGACGGAATACCTGCCGTTGGCGGTCTTGGAACAATAGACCGAGCGGCGTGAGAGCAGCGCGGTCAGTTCCGTGATCGGCAGGCCGTAAAGTTGGTTTTTAAAAATATGGTTTATCCGTCTCTGGCGGTCGGGGATCTGGTCTTCAAGCCCCTTGTCCAGCCGCTTGGCCATCTCGCGCAGGAACACGCCGGACTTGCAGCCGGGATCAAGGAACGTGGCCTTTCCGTCGCTCCATATTTCCTCCGGGAGCATATCCAGCATTTGATTCACCAGTTGCGGCGGTGTGAACACCTCGTCACTGCTCAAGTTCGCAATGCAGGACAGCACATCCGGGTTATAGTTGCTACTGTTGAGCATTGGCGATCTCCATAAAGTGAACCGGCGGATACTCCTTCTCCGGCGTGGGGATGAACACGTCCTCGCCAAGGTCGGAGAAGAGTGGCAGTTCCTTCATGCCCTCATGATCCAGCAAATCCTTGAAAACGAAGTCCCGCCGTTTGAACATACTACCATTGAGCGGCGACCATTCGGAAAAGACAATTGGAACCCTTGGTTCTTTTCTGGTCTTCAGGTCGAGGGCATCGCCCCAGATGATGTTGCGCTCAAGGATAAACCGGATGGACTCGCGGCAGGCGTCTTTTGTCCTGTCCTTGAACAAACGCAAATAAAGAAGATCAAATATTCCAAAAAGCCGTTGGCGGCAATGCTGCACGTTATCTTCCTGAATATCAATTCCGTAAATGGATGACACGGCCAGGATTGCATACCGTTCGAAATCCAACTGTGACTTGCCATAGCGCTTTTCCACAACAGCCAGCTTTCGTTCCAGAATTGGGGCAAGAAAATTCCCATTGCCGCAAGCGGGTTCGAGGAAACGCGATTCGATCCGCTCCGTTTCCTGTTTCACAAGATCGAGCATGGCGTTGACCTCCCGCTTACCGGTCAACACCTCGCCATGATCGGCTACCCGTTGCTTTGATTTGACTTGTTCTTCCATCGATTCCTTGTCTGTCATCTTCTGTGGGCTAACATTACATTCAATGAAATCGGCTGTTATGTCAAGTGGGGTGGATTTCAGGAGGGCCCAAACATTCAAATATACCCCCTTGCGGAAACCATCAATCGCTTCGCCCCGCTAAAAAGGCAAGTCATTTTCAGCCGGTGGGGCACAACCGTTGCAATCATGCCAAATTCATTTTCCGTCCTTTTGCGAATTTCGCTTTGAAAAAAGTCACCCAACGTAATATAGTCGACGCTGAAAAAGTCATTTTATGATGATATATTGGATATTTTGTGGTAAAATATGAGTATATAATTTGCAGGGATATGGGTCATTTGGGTTCATTTCCTTGCAAAAAAAGAGGTAAAAATGAAGCCCAAACATTCTCCACAAAACAACCCCCAAAGTCATCTTTTTCGTCAGGAACTTTCGGATAT